>JAXDQQ010000306.1:0-6980 GCA_034667805.1 Thermoplasmata archaeon
GAGGCTCTGACGTGGTTCGGCACGCGCACCGTGCGCGGCCTGCGCGAGCTGGCGCACATCGCGGCGCAGATTCGGGGAGCCGAGCGGACCGCCTGACGCGACGGCCCCGACGGAACAAGGAACCTCACTGAGCCCACGGAAACGGCCCCTTAGGGCAGGTTCCGTGCGTTCAGTGGTTTCATTGTCGAGTCGTCGGGGGTCGTCAGGCCTTGCGGCGGCGGATGACGAGCACGGCGCCGAGGGCCGCGACGGCCAGCAGGACGCCGGGGCCCGGCGCGCCTTTGCCGTCGCTGGGCTCGAGCTCGCCGTCCGAGTTGGCCGTGGCCTGGCCGCGCTCCGAGGCGTCGTACGGGCCGAGCCCGCCGCCGAGGTCCTCGTAGGAGTCGCCGGTGGTCTGCTGGTCGCTGCTGGCGTCGTTGGCCGCGACGCCGCTGGCGCCGCCGCTGCCGCTGCCGCCGGCCGCCATGGGTGGGGCCGCCGCGTCGGCGGTCATCATGCCGGACTTGCCTTCCATGGCGTAGTAGCAGCAGTAGCCGCCGTACTGCTCCTGGCCCGGCGTCAGCTTGACGTCGAAGTCGGAGCTTCCCGCCTTGACCTGGAGGACGCCTTCCCAGCTGAAGTGGCCGGGCGCGTAGGCGTAGACGCTGTGGTAGCCGCTGCGCAGGCGGATCTTGAACGAGCCGTCCGAGTCCGTGGTGGCGTAGCCGCCGGCGTAGGTCTCCTGGCTGTTGAACGAGACCTGCGCGCCGGGAATTGCCTGGCCGGTCTCGCTGTCGACGAGGTAGCCCGACACGGTGGCGTCGGGGGCGGCGCGCGACTGCAGGGCGACGTCCACGCGGGTCGTCGCGTTGTCAGGGAGCACCAGCGTGCGGCTGAACTGCAGGTACTCGGGGCCGCAGGTCGTGCTGCCGCTGCCGTCGGCGTCGCTCCTGGTGGAGCAGTCCTGGTAGGCGTACACGCTCAGGATGGTGTAGCCGGGCGTGACGTCGCCCTCGAAGCTGCCGTCGCTGTGCATCGTGATGGCGCACTGGGAGTAGCCGGGGTAGGGGTAGGCCATCGACTTCGACTCGCCGCCCGAGGCGGGGTCGGCGGTTCCGCCGCCGCCAGAGCCGGACGAGGAGCCCTCGGCCTGGCTGCATTCGCCCGGGCCGTACTGCGGCGAACGGACGCTCACGGACGCGAAGGACAGGCCCTTGCCCGTCTTGGCGTCGGTGACCTTGCCGACCAGGTGGGCGGTCTTGTCCGGGTAGGCCTGCATCACGACGTCATGCGTCGCGCGCTCGCCGGCGGAGAGCTTGAAGGCCTCGGAGTGGCCGACGAAGTCGTTGTGGTAGACGGAGAGCTGGTTCTCGCCGCTCCACGCGCCCATGGAGAAGTGCCCGTTGGCGTCGGTCATGGTGGAGTTGTAGCCGCCGTAGTAGCAGCCGTAGCAGGCGATGGAGGCGTCGCCGGACGATCCGGACGAGCCGGAGCCGGAGTCTTCGGCGGGCATGGGCTGCGGGCCGCCGGACGGGCCGGAACTGGAGATAGAGACGCTGGCGCCCTCGATGGGGCCCTTGGGTCCCGTGACGGTGCCTTGGACGAAGGCGTCCGGAGCGGGCTGCCGATACTCTTGCGGAGGGGAGGGTTCCGTGCTCGACTGCCCGGCGACTTGGCCGATCAGCAAGGAGGCGGAGGCGAACACGAAAGCAACGGTCAGGACGGATGCGAAGCCGCGCATGAGGTCCGATGGAACGCTTGAGGATATAAACCGGGGATGGTGGTTGGGAAAGTCCCCATCACCCGCCCTCCAGAGGCGCAAAGCTCGCGGCGGCCAGCGCTCCCGCTCGCGAAGTTCCAGGCGGGCCAGCGACCTTAGGTCCCCGGCCCTGCGGAATGCAGGACCGGGGAGGGTTGGTGGTCGGTGGTTTGGGGTCACCGCCCGAAGGCGGGACGCCCAGCGATGGCCGCCGAAGCGACCACTGCAGCCTCTCCTTTGGAGGCCAGGGCCCATAACCGTTGCCCCATGGGCATATGGACGGAGCGCTCCAGGAGCCACAGCACGCGCCACAGGAGGCTTCTTGGAGGGCCATCGACTCGAAGCGGCCGTGCAGGCGGGGATCGACGAGGCAGGCCGCGGCCCGGTCCTCGGCCCGCTGGTCGTCGCCGGCGTCGCCATCGAGGACCCCGCCGTCCTCAAGGAGATGGGCTGCCGCGACTCCAAGGCCCTCAGCCCCGCCAAACGCGAGGCCTTGGACCGCCTCATCCGCCGCGAACCCGGCGTGCGCGTCGAGGTGCGCTCCATCGCGGCCGAGACCCTCGACCACGAGCGGACGCGGCGCAGCCTGAACGACATCGAGGCCGACCGCTTCCGCGAGATCGCCCTCGCCTTGGGGCCCAAACACCTCTTCGTGGACGCCTGCGACGTCGACGCCAAGCGGTTCGGCAAGACCGTGTCGCGCGGCCTGCCGCGCGGGACCAAGGTCGTGAGCGAGCACAAGGCGGACGACTCCTATCCCATCGTCGGCGCCGCCAGCATCGTCGCCAAGGTGGCGCGCGACGCGGCGGTGGCGGAGCTGGCCAAGCGCCTGGAGCGCAAGCTGGACCAGGCGATGCCGCTCGGCTCCGGCTACGCGTCCGACGACCGCACGCGGCTTTTCCTCCAGGCATGGCACGCCAAGTTCGGCGACCTGCCCGACGGCACGCGGCGCAGTTGGGCACCGATGCGCGAGCTTCTCGCGCCGCGCGCAGCGAGCCTCGACGAGTTCGAGCCGGCCCTGCAGCCGGTCATCAAAGGAAAATGAGGAAAAGGCGCGGGCTTGCCGCGGATGCCGGCAGCCGGAGCCGCTTAGCAACAGTAGGGTCCGCAGCCGCAACCGGGGTCCATGGTACGCACCTCCAGCCTGGCTTTATCCGTTGAAGCGCTTAAGCTACAAAGTTTGAAGTAAGACAGCCGCTTCACCGTCCGCAGTGCCCCCAGTGCCCCGCTCCACGCCCCGCCGCCCCGCCCGCATCCCGATGGCCCCGCAGCAGCCGGAGCAGTGCGACTGCGTCGTCGGCGGCGTCATCGACCTCATCGGCAAGAAGTGGACGATGTGCATGGTCGTGACCATCGGCAACCGCCCCGGCGTCCGCTTCAACCAACTGCAGGCCTTGCTGGACGGCATCAGCCCGCGCACGCTGTCGGACACGTTGAAGTCCCTGGAAGCGGAGGGGCTGGTCTCGCGCCAGGCGTTCGCCGAGATCCCGCCGCGCGTCGAGTACCGGCTCACGGCGCAGGGACGCAAGCTCCTGGAAGCCGTCGCGCCGCTGATGGCCTGGGCGAGCTCGCGGCCGGGCGCGGTCTGCCAGCCGGTCGCTCCGCGGTCGATCGCTGCCTGACCGCTTGCCAAACGGGTCGCAGATTTCGCAGATGACGCAGATTGCACCAACATCTGCGGGCTCTGCGCAAACTGCGACAAGATAGGCGCCGGCGCGTCAGCGGCCGTCGCGCACCATCGCGACGAACGGCCGCGAGGCGCACATGCCGTCGGCCTTCGCGAGCACCGACGCCGGCAGGCTTGCCGTCGCGACCTCGCGGAAGCCGTGCTTGGCGAAGAAGCCCGGCGCGAGCGCCAGGGCATAGACGGGCCCGTGCACGCCGTCCAGGATGCAGCGCACGAGGGCGGACCCGAAGCCTTTGCCGTGTAGCCCGGAGCGGGTGGCGACGCTGGCGAGCTCCAAGGCGCCGTCGGCGTGGCGGCGCAGGCGGGCGCAAGCCAGCACCGTCTCGCCGTCGGCGGCGACGCAGAAGTCGGCGGGGTCGAACTCGACCTCGAGCCCGTCGTGGCTGCGCAGCAGCGCGAGGACGGCCTCCGCATCCGCCGGCGCAGCGCGCCGGAGGGTCAGGGTCGTCCTCGCCATGCCGCCGCTTTGCCCTGCGAGACGAAAAGCCTTCGCTGCGGACCCGCACGGCGGCTTCTTGGAGGGCGCAGCGGGCTACCGGAGGCGTTCGGCCAGCAAGGCCTGCACGCGCCGCTCGACCTCGTCGCGGACCTTGCGGAACTCCGCCAGCGGCTTGCCCTTCGGGTCGTCGAGCTCCCAGTCGACGATGGGCTTGCCGGCGAACGCCGGGCAGGCGTCGTCGCCGCAGCCCATCGTGACGACGAGGTCGCACTCCGCGCGGATCCAGCCCTCGTCGAAGCCTTGGCTCTTGCTGCGCGACAAGTCGATGCCCTTCTCGCGCATCACGGCGATGGCTTCCGGCAGGACGTGGCCGAGGGGCTTGCTGCCGCCGCTGCGCGCATCGACGCGCGCGCCGCCCAGCTTCCTGGCGAAGCCTTGCGCCATCTGGCTGCGCGCGCTGTTGCCGACGCAGGCGAAGAGGACGCGGAACGTCATCGGCGGTCCTCGAGCGGACCGAGCGCGCCCAGCCGCTCGCCCTTGCCGCGCGGGAGCGAGCCACCGCGAAGCGCCTCGTACAACAGCATCGCAGCGATGGCGCCGGCGAAGGGCGCCGTGACGTAGACCCAGAGATCCGTCCACTCGCCCGCCACCAGGGCGGGGCCGAGCGAACGGGCCGGGTTCATGGAGGCGCCCGTGAGGGGACCGGCCCACAGGACGCCGACAGCGACGGCGAGGCCGATGGCGAGCCCGCCAAGCGTGGCGGCGGCGCGGCGGTCCGTCGCGACGCCGATGATGACCAGCGCCAGCATGCCGGTGGCCAAGGTCTCGACGATGAAGGCCTGCCATGCTTCGATGCCGGGCGCCAGGCCGGTGGCGGCCGGCCCGACGTCATCGTATATGGTGAGGAGCGCCAGGGCCGCTGCGACGGCGCCGGTGACCTGGGCTCCCACATAGAGAGGGACGGAGCGCCAAGGGAAGTGCCCCGTGACGGCCAGCGCGACGGTGATGGCGGGGTTGTAGTGGGCTCCGCAGGCGTGGCCGAGCGCGTAGACCAGGACCGTGACCGCGAAGGCGAAGGCCAGGGCGACGGCGACGACCGTGGTGCCCGCCAGCACGGCGGCGCAGCCGGCGAGGACCAGGAAGAAGACGCCAGTGGCCTCGGCGAAGGCTGCGCGCAGGTCGGCCCCTTGCACGCCGCGCCAGCGGCCGGCTCGGGTAAAAGCAGCCGCTGTCGACTCTGGAAGCAGGCCTCGGGGGGACACACAACCCTTTTCCCGGCCCCCCCGGCATGGCCGTCCATGCGCTCCGCCCTCGCCCTGGCCGCCCTCCTGACCCTGGGGGTCCTTGCCGGCTGCCTCGACAACGGCAAAGGCACGGACACGCCGACGCCGGAGACTGTCGTGCCGTCCACGGACGTCGGCTACGCCTTCGCGGCCGTGGACTCGCAGGGACTGCCGGTCCCCCTCAGGCTCTGCCAGCCGATGCTGCCGGGCGCCGAGGGCCTGCACGCCGCCGCCGAGCGCTGCAACTTCAACATGGCGCCCGACGAGGGCCGCCAGGGCAACGAGGTCACCATCGGCGTCAACCCGACCGACCCGCGCAACGTCGTCGGCGGCGCCAAGGACTACTACCCCGCCGACGCCGGCGAATGCGTGTGGGACGGTGTGTACGTCACCCATGACGCGGGCAAGACCGTCTACCAGGACCGCTCCTTCGACGGCTCCCCCTGGCGCGCCGCGGACGGCGACCTCTCCGACTTCAAGCCCAACTACGCCAGCCAGTTCTGGTGCACGACGGACCCCGTGGCCTACTTCGCCGTCGACGGCAGCCTGTACTACCTCCTGATGGCGTACCAGGCGGACCGCGTCACCGGCTCCAAGACCTGCAAGGACGTCTGCCCGAACGGCGCCTTCAACGACTGGGCCTTCAACCGCGCCGTGCAGATCGTCGCCAAGTCCACGGACGGCGGCGACACCTTCGAGACGTTCACGCCGGTGCTGGAGGGCTCATTCCCCGTCGACTTCCACGACAAGGGCTGGCTCGCCGCCAGCAAGGACGGCGTCATCCACGTCATGTGGGCCGCCATCCCGGCGCCCGGCACGCTCTACTTCCGCAGCACCGACGGCGGCCAGAGCTTCAGCGACCCCGAGGTCATGGGCGTGACGGGCGCCGGCCTCCTGCCCGACGAGACTGGCGTCGCCCCTGGCGGCTCCGGCGCCTTCGTCGACGTCGGCACCGACAACGAGGTGTACGCGACGTGGACGACGGGCGGCCAGGTGTGGCTGCGCCGCAGCGACAACGACGGCGCCGACTTCGACCCCGGCCGCGCGGTCCTCCTGCCCAACCTCTCCGACATGGATGGCCTGAGCCCGCGCGACCGCCGCTCGGTGAGCCCCATGTTCGCCACCGACCGCAACCCGGACTCCCCGTACCAGAACAACCTGTACTACGTCTGGCAGGACGAATGCAACGGCGACTGGTCGGAGACCTGCGAGGACGGCGACGGCTCGGCCGTGTACTTCTCCTCCAGCTTCGACACGGGCTCCACCTTCACGCAGCCGGTGCGAATCTCCAAGCCGCACTCCGGCGCCAGCGACTACGAGATCTTCCCCGCCGTCTCGGTCAGCCCGGGCGGCGTCATCGACGTCTCGTGGATGGACACGGAGGGCGCCGGCCGCTTCAACTGCACGCAGGAGACCACCTGCGCCGAGGGCCAGACCGACTACCCGGGCCTGACGCAGCACTACGCCTACTCGCTCGACGGCGGCGTCACCTGGAGCGACGAGTTCGTCGTGCGCGACGCCCCCGACGCCGGCTGGGACCCCAAGCTCAGCCACCACCAGAACGGCATGATCTTCTTCGGCGACTACAACGACATCGACTCGTCGTGGCAGGCGGCCCACCCGGTGTGGCCGGACACCCGCGACCATCAGTCCGTGAAGGTGTACACGGCGACGATCCAGCGCCCGATGTTCGCGCAGGGCTGGGACGTCGCGCGCCAGGTCGAGGCGCTGAAGTTCATCGCGGCGCACCCGCTCGAGTAAGCACGAAACGGCCTTCGCTCTTCGAGCTCAGGCTCGTTTCGCGCGGGACATGTCCGTAACGGCCAGCGGAGA
>JAXDQQ010000307.1:0-4506 GCA_034667805.1 Thermoplasmata archaeon
GACCCGCAGAGCCTTCTGCGTCACCTGCGCAATCCGCGGCTCCGTCCGGTGGCAAGGCGACGGCGGCCCCCGCCGTGCGCCGCTACGCCCGCGAGAAGGGCGTCGACCTGGCATCGGTGCCCGCCACGGGCCCGAACGGCCGCGTGATGCGTGACGACGTGGACAAGGTGCTCGCCGGCGGCGCGACGCGCCCGGCCACGGCCCACCACGAGGCGTCCGCGCCCATGCAGGCTCCGGCCGGCGGCGCGCGCTTCAGCTACGCCGACGTCAAGTACAGCACCGACCCGTCGCGCGAGGAACGCGTGCCCCTGCGCGGCCTGCGGCGCACCATCAGCAAGGCGATGGAGCGCTCCAAGTTCACCGCGACGCACTTCACGTACGTCGCCGAAGTGGACTGCGACAAGCTGGTGTCGCTGCGCGAGGCCGCCAAGAAGGTCGCCGACGAGAAGGGCGTCAAGCTGAGCTACCTGCCCTTCATCGCCAAGGCCGCGGTGGCGGCGCTGAAGAAGCACCCGGACGTCAACGTCGCCTTCGACGAGACGACCTCGGAGATCGTCAAGAAGCGCTACTACCACATCGGCATCGCTATGGCGACGGACGCGGGGCTCATCGTGCCCGTCGTCAAGGACGCGGACAAGAAGGGCATCCTCGACATCGCCCGCGAGATCGCCGACCTGTCAGACCGCACCAAGGCCGGCAAGGCCAAGCTCGAGGAGCTCACCGGCTCGACGTTCACCATCACGAGCCTCGGCAAGATGGGCGGCCTACTGGCCACGCCCATCCTGAACTACCCCGAGGTCGCCATCATGGGCGTCCACGAGATGAAGCAGGTCCCCGTCGTCAAGAACGGCCAGATCGTCATCGGCTGGCGCATGAACCTCAGCTTCAGCTTCGACCACCGCATCGTCGACGGCTACAACGGCGCGCTGTTCGCCAACACCTTGCTTTCGTACCTCGAGGACCCTCAACTGCTCCTCTTGGAGACGCTGTGACGATGGCGACCACGCGAGCCACGGTCAGTTCGCTCGAGGCACTGGACCGTCTTACGGCCTGTCCGCGCTGCGGCTCGGCCCACTTGACGCGCGCCAGTCAAAGCGCTGGCGTGCTCGATGCGCTGGCGGAACTTTCCCGCGGCAAGGTTGGCATGAATCCGACGCGAAAATGCACGTCATGCGGATGGCTCGTGGAGGTCGCGGTCTGATGGGCGTCGTCGAGCAGATGCCGACGCAGCAGGCGCAGACCCCGAAGCCCGCCGGCGGGCCCGCGTCCTTCGACGTCGCCGTGATCGGCGCCGGCCCTGGTGGCTACGTGGCGGCCATCCGGTGCGGCCAGCTCGGCCTCAAGGCGGTCGTCATCGACGAGGGCCGCCTCGGCGGCGTCTGCCTCAACGTCGGCTGCATCCCCTCGAAGGCCATCATCTCGGCGGCCAAGGACTTCAAGCACGCCGCCTCCGGAGCCGACAAGGGCCTCACCTTCGCCGACCCGCTCGTCGACATGGGCAAGCTGGTGCGCTGGAAGCAGTCCGTCGTCGACAAGCTCACCGGCGGCGTCGCGACCCTGCTCAAGGCGAACAAGGTCGAGATGATGTCCGGCCGCGCCACGCTGACCGGCCCCGGGACCCTCGAGGTCGTCTCCGGTCGCGACAAGCGCACCGTCAACGCCAAGCACGTCATCGTCGCCACGGGCTCGTCCACGATCGAGATCCCCGGCTTCAAGTTCGACGAGAAGCGCATCCTGTCCTCGACCGGCGCCCTCGACCTCACGGAGGTCCCCCGCCACCTCGTCATCATCGGCGGCGGTGTCATCGGCCTCGAGCTCGGCTGCGCCTACGCCAACCTGGGCAGCAAGGTCACCGTCGTCGAGATGATGGACCAACTCGTGCCCGGCGTCGACCTCGACATCGCCAAGGGCCTGGAGCGCATCCTCAAGCGCCGCGGCTTCGCCATCCACCTCAAGGCCCGCGCCAAGGAGGCCAAGGTCGGCCCGGCTGGCGTCAAGGTCACCTTCGACGCCAACGGCGACGAGCAGGTGGTCGACTGCGACTACGTCCTGGTCTCCGTCGGCCGCCGCCCCAACACCAAGAACCTGGGACTGGAGAAGGCCGGCGTCAAGCTCGACGAGCGCGGCTTCGTCCCGACGGACCTGCAGAAGCGCAGCAACGTCGCCACCGTCTTCGCCATCGGCGACATCACGCATGGCCCCATGCTCGCCCACAAGGCCAGCAAGGAAGGCATCGTCGCCGCCGAGGCCATCGCAGCCTCGCTCAAGGGCACCAAGACCGGCGCCGGGGCCGACTGGGTGACCATCCCGGGCGTCATCTTCACCGACCCCGAGATCGCCACCGCCGGCATGACCGAGGCGCAGGCCAAGGCCGCGGGGCACGCCGTCAAGGTCGGCACGTTCCAGGTCGGCGGCCTCGGCCGCGCGCTCGCCGCGAGCGAGACGGACGGCTTCTACAAGGTCATCGCCGACGCCAAGACGGACGCCCTCCTCGGCGTCCACATCCTCGGCCCGGGCGCGTCCGACCTCATCTCGGAGGCCGTCCTGGCGCTCGAGATGGGCGCCACCGCGGAGGACCTCGCCCTCACGGTGCATCCCCATCCAACCCTCAGCGAGGGACTGATGGAGGCCGCCGAGGCGCTCCACGGAAAGGCCATCCACGCGGTGAACCGCCCCGCCGCCTGAATTGGCCTACCGGTCGACCCGCTCGTACATCATCTGGTCCGGTTCCAGCGGCGGCGCGTAGACCTGACCTTTCGCGGATGGCTCCCGGTAAGCCCACCACGCCAGGGCGCCGGTCCCCGCGGTCGCCAGGCGCGCGCCAAGGAGGGACAGGCCGGTGAGGCCGAAGGCGTCCAGCGTGAACACGGCGAAGTAGGCCGCCATCGACCAGCCCACCAGGCTGACGCGCCGCTTGCCGGCCGCGTCGAGTCCACCGGCCATCGTGATCAGGGCCGCCGAGCCGACGAGGCCGGGAAGCATGATGCCGCCCAGCAGCACCAGCTTCGTGACGGGGCTGTTGATGGTCCAGTCCGTGCCGTACTCCGAGGTTTCCGGGCCATGGATTCCCTCCACGTAGACGAAGGCGATGCCAGTGGCGGCCACGGCAAGGAAGACCAGCGCGACGAGGGCTGCGAGCCGCGGCTTTCCCCAGGCGACCAGGCTGACGACCTGCATGTGGGGCACGATGGCCAAGGCGGCAGGCACGACGACGACATAATACAGGGCCCGGTCCACGTCGACCCACGACGGGTGGTCCGTCGATTGCCAGGCCGCGAACTGCCGGAGAGAGGCCACGAGAAGGTAGAGAGCAACGACGGCGAACAGGAGGGGAAGGGCGCTGGCGGCCCCGAGACGTCGCTGCCGCCGCCTGGCCGCGACGGCCGCCGTCCCATACGCGGAAGCGGCGATCGCCGTGGTCACCGCGTTGGCAAGGATGCCCCACGCCACGGGACCGCACACCCGGCTTCGACCATAAGGCAGACGCCCTCGAGCCCGCGGCGCCATCACAACGGATTTCCCGCGTGCAGCGATGCTCATGCGTGGGCAAGCGGGCCTTGGTCATCGAAGGGGGCGGCATGAAGTCCGCCTACGGCAACGGCGTCCTCTCTGCCTTCGAGGAGGCGGCACACACCAAGTGGGACGCCGTCTACGGGACCTCCGCGGGAGGGGCGATGGCGGCCTGGTACTCCGCCGGGCAGGCGCGCTACGCAGAGAAGACCTGGGACTACGCCGCCGACCCGCGAATCCTGAGCTGGGGCCGCTGGGCGCGCTTCCAGGGCCCGCTCCTCGACCACGAGGCGCTCTTGGAGATCGTCTACCTCAAGGAGCACCCGATCGACCAAGGGGCCATCCGCAAGTGTCCGCACCCGGTCATCGTGACCGCCGCCGACGTGCACAGCGGGGAAGTCATCTACCACGACCTGCGGCAAGGAGACATCATCGCCTGGCTGAAGGCGACCGGCCGGCTCCCGTTCGCCTCCGGACCGACGGTCGCCATCGACGGCCGCGAGTACCTCGACGGCGGCATCCTCGACCCCATCCCCATCCGCCGCGCCGTGGCCGACGGGGCCACCGATATCACCTTGATCCTCAACAAGCCGAAGGGAAGGCGGCAGAAGGACAACGCCGTCATCGCCGGCATGGCCGCCCGCCGCTACCCGAAGCTGCGCGACGGCATCCTCCGCCACCACGCCATCAAGGGCGAGGCGCTCGACTACGCCGAATCGCCCCCCGACGGCGTGACGGTCCACATCATCCGCCCCACCACGCTCACGGGGCTGTCGCGGCTGAGCCGGGACCTGAAGGCCATCCGGGCAGCCATCGAGCAGGGGCGCAGCGACGGGCACGCGTTCTTGGCGTCGGTCACGAAGACCCCGAGTTGAGACCAGGGTTCTCTTCCATCCGAAAGACCATGCGCCGTTCCTGTTTCACGGCAAAGCAACGTCTTCCTCCGGCGACGCCTTCGGCTTCAAGGTCAAGGTGATGGAGAATCGGCGCGCGGAG
>JAXDQQ010000308.1:0-2612 GCA_034667805.1 Thermoplasmata archaeon
CGCCCGCGAGGCCACGGCCACGGCGTCGCTCGACGGCATCGCCGACACCATCTACAAGCACCTCAAGTCGGCCAGCATCCCCGAGGTGCAGCTCTCCAGCCGCAACAAGTCCAACATCGTGCTCGACGAGCGCAGCCGCGTGTGGAAGTACGGCCGCGAGATGACGACGCGCTCGGCCAAGAGCCTCGACGGCGCCTACATGCTGCTGCGGACGATGTTCCTCACGGACTTCATCAAGACCATGGTCGTCGAGAACAAATCCTCGACGCTTCGTGAGATGTACTACATCTCGGAAGGCTGGGACCTCGCCAAGTTCCACTCGCAGGACGAGTCGGACATGCTCGCCGAGGACCTCGAGGTCATGACGGGCTCGATGCGCGAGGACTTCAAGCTGCGGCCGGAGGAGAACGGCGCGGCGATGATGGGCGACCTGTCCATCGTCGAGACCACGCGCAACGGCGAGCGCCGCACCATGCATTGCCAGGACGACGTCGGCGACGCCGGCTACAACATCCCGTACAACGTCGAGCCCGACCGCCTGCAGTTCAAGGACGTCGAGACCGACTTCGTCATCGCCATCGAGACCGGCGGTATGTTCGCACGTCTCGTGGAGAACGGCTTCGACACCAAGCACAACTGCACGCTCGTCCACCTCAAGGGCCAACCCGCCCGCAGCACGCGCCGCCTCATCAAGCGCCTCAACGAGGAGGCCAAGCAGCCCATCGTGGTCTTCACCGACGGCGACCCGTGGTCGTTCCGCATCTTCGCATCCGTTGCGTATGGCGCCATCAAGACGGCGCACCTGTCGGAGCACCTGGCGACACCGACGGCGCAGTTCCTCGGCGTGACCCCGTCGGACATCATCAACTACGAGCTGCCCAGCGACAACCTCAGCGAGGAGGACGTCAAGGCCCTGCAGGCGATCCTCGACGACCCGCGCTTCGACGACGACTACTGGCGCGGCGAGGTCAACCTGCAGCTCGAGATGAAGAAGAAGTCCGAACAGCAGGCGCTCGCGAAGTACGGCCTGAACTTCGTGACGGACCGCTACCTCCCCGAGAAGCTCACTGAGATGGGCATCCTGAAGTAAGCTGATTCAGCGGACTCCCCCATTCCACGATTCATTTGCGCCGCGGCAGCGGGTCGTCCGGTCCTCGTCCTGCCTTGCGGAAGGGATCGTCGAGCGCCTGGCGTCGGCGCGACGGCGTTGCAACGGGGTCGTCGGGCCCGCGCCCTCGCTCGCGGAACGGGTCCTGCAAGGCCTTGCGTCGGCGGTCCGGGTCTCGCATCAGGCGTTGCTCGTGGTCGAAGCGCCGGCGATGGCCTTGGGCCACGGTGGTCAACGCCCGCAGGACGACGCCCACGGCGGCCATGAGGACGGCGCTCACCAGCAAGAGCTGGACGACGGTCACCCCAAGGCGGTCGGCCAGGTCCTCGACGTCGACGCCTCGCAGGTTGGCCAGCGCGACGACGAGCCCCGGGTCAAGATACGTCACCACGCCGAGCGCCAGGCCGCCCAGCAAGAGGACCATGGTCGTCAGCCAGCCGAAGAGGGAGCCCGTCGCGTCTTCCGGGTCGCGCATCATGGCCCGCGAGGCGCGCACCGAGAGGATGCTGCCGACGACGAGCACGACGAGGGCGGTGACGATGGCGTTGGCGGCCACGAAATCCATGGCTGGGCTGGCGTAGGCGTCCTGGACCTGCTGGCGCTGCGTGGCGAGCGTGCTGCCGGGCCGGTTCACCTCGAAGGTGAACCACAGGAAGGCCGCGTGGTAGGCCAGCAGCCCGACCGCCGTGAGCAGGATGAAGCGGACGACCTTCATCTTCGCCAATCCCGCCGGGATGTTGACGAGGACGCGGGTCAGGGGAATGAGTCGCAGGAACAGGACGAGGCTCTGGCCGGCCGGGCGCGCGAAGGTCTTCTCCATCTTCTCGCGCCGTTTGCGCGGCATCATGAACAGCCGCGGGTAGCGCTCCACGAGCTTCCGGCCGCCGCCGCGCATGATGCCGTAGAGCAGCAGGCTGCCGAGGAGGCCCGCGAGGGTCGTGAACCCGATCAGGAAGGCCAGGTCGACGTAGTCGTCGGCGTATGCGGCCACGGCCATGACGAGCACGATCTCGCCAGGGAAGACCGGCAGCAGCATCGCGGCGTCGAGGAGCAGCAGGACGAAGACGGCGACGAGGCCGTAGTGGGCCATGAAGTCCAGGACGATGCCGACGACGTCGACGGCCACGCCCATCGATCGGCCGGCCGGTCTTGACGGTGCCGCACCCGCCTTGTGGACAGGGAGGGGTCAAAAAGGAAGGTCGGGGAGAAGGTGGGGAAGTGAGAGGGAAGGCGGCGGGCTCGGGACTCGGCTCAGGCGCCGGCGGGCATGGCCTTCTTGGTGGAGCCGCAGCGCATGCAGAAGCCCATCGCCTGCTCGGCGCCCCACGACAGGGACTTGCACTCAACGCACATCATGGCGCGCTCCATCTGGACGCCGCCAGCGGTCTTGGTGACGCGCTTTCCGGTGAGGAAGGGCCAGACGGCGAGCATCGCGGTCAGCATGAGGGCGGTCGCCATCGAGAGGATCGAGGCGCTGCCGTAGTAGAGCAGCTCGAAGACCGGG
>JAXDQQ010000309.1:0-3178 GCA_034667805.1 Thermoplasmata archaeon
GGGAAGATGTCGTTGACGATGCCGAGCTCCTGCGCGTCCTCGAAGCTGAGGTTGTTGCCGGTGACCATGAGCTGGATGGCCTTCGACTTGCCGACGATGCGGGCGAGGCGCTGCGTTCCGCCCGTGCCGGCGAGCACGCCAAGGTTGACCTCGGGGAGACCGGTCTTGCCGGCGTCCTTGCGGGCGATGCGCAGGTCGGCCGCCATGGCGATCTCGAGCCCGCCGCCGACGGCGTGGCCGTTCAAGGCCGCGATGACGAGCTTCGGCGTCTGCTCGAGGCGCGAAAGGGTCTCGTTCGCGTGCAGGCAGAAGAAATACTTGTAGCCGGGCGTGACGCGGTTGAGCATCTGGATGCTCGCGCCGGCCGAGAAGAACTTGTCCCCGTTGCCGGTGAGGACGATGACGTGCACGTTGTCGTCGAAGCGCGCCTTCAGGACGGCCTCGTCGATGTCGCGCATCATCTCGTGCGTGTAGGTGTTCGGGCCCTGCGCGCCGGCCTTGAGGGGGGCGCCGGCGGCGTCGGACGCGAGCTCGATGACCGCGATGCCGTTGGGCGTCGTGGCGTAGTTGACGAGCTTGTTCGCCATCGGCGTGAAGCTGAGGGTCGACGTGTGGGCAGCCTGGGCCATGGGAATTGACAGGCAATCCGCCATATCAACCCTGTTGGCGGGGCGCACGCGGACCCTTGGGCCCCCCGCATGAGTCGACGGGCGCCGTTCCTGCTTCACGCCCGTTCAACGTCTTCCGACGCCGACTCCGAGCACGCCCAAACAGGGATTGCACGAATCCGAACGAATCGGCGTGGTGGCATTCGAGTCATTCGTGGAATCCCTGTTCCGGGAGAGTCGGAGCCGCCGCCCACCGACGCCCACGCCGACGACGACGGCGGAAGGAGGTTCCACCTGGAGCTTGAGACTGAACGGATGCCCTCACCGACCCCTGCCGCTTTTATCCCGCACCAGGTCGGCATGGTCGTGGCCGAGTGGCACGCCGTGCGCGACTACGACGACGTGCCGGAAGGCCTCACCCCGGTCGACGTCGCCGGCGAGATGGTCCTCCTCGTCCGCATCGGCGAGGCCATCCACGCCTGCTCCGCGACCTGCCCGCACAAGTTCACCGCCCTGTCCGACGGGACCCTGGCGCCGGGTCGGCTGACCTGCCCCATGCACGCTGCCACGTTCGACCTGTCGTCGGGCCGGCCGTTCCCGGGGCAGGAGTGGGCGGGCAACCTCCCCATCTATCCGCTCCGCGTCCGCGACGGCGTCGTCGAGGTCCAGGTCTAGGGAGCGCGACAAAGGCTACAAGCCGGCCGGCGGCTAGCCCCGCGTGCGCGTCCTGTTGGCCCTGGCCGTAGCCGTCGCGGCCGTCGCGGGCTGCCTGGGCGGACCCGGCGCGAACCCTGGAACCGAGGACGCGCCTTGCCTGCCGTTCCCTCATCCATGCGGCGACATCTGGCCCAAGGACTTGACCGGCCCCTTCCAGCTGGAGAGCGGCGAGGTGCAACGGTTGTTCGTGACGAGCCACGATGGCACGGAACTAAGGGGCTGGCTGTACTTGCCGGACCTCCCGGAAGGGGTCCTTGCCCCGACTCTAGTGGTGTCGTCGCCTTACTACGGCCTTGACGTGGCACCGTCGGAAAACGACGACATGGGAGGCATCGGCTCGACCCGGAGGTACTTCGAGGCAGGGTACGCGGTCGCGGCGTTCAGCGTCCGCGGCACAGGGGTCTCTGGTGGCTGCTTCGAGAACAAGGGGCTCGACGAACAGCTCGACCAAGTGGCGTTGGTCGATTGGGCCGCTGCGCAACCGTGGTCCAACGGCCGCATCGCCATGGGCGGGACCTCCTACCCTGGAACGACGCCCTTCATGGCAGCCATCCACCAGGCTCCACATCTCGTCACGATCCTCCCAAACGGACCGGTCACAGACCCGTACACCGAGCTGCACACGCCGCAAGGAGCGCTCTACACGATGGGTGGCGCCTACGAGGCGGGGCGGCGCGGACTGGTCACCGCGGAGCAATTGTCGAACCTCTTCGCCTCCGATGGCAATCCGCCCGGCATCGTGACCTTCACGCCGGAACGCCTCTGCCCCGACCTCGTGCAGGTCCTGGCCGGTGCAGAGAAGGGGCACTTCACGGACGACCGCGACGGGGCGTTCTGGCGCGAGCGGCAACTCATCTTGGCCTTCCCCAACATCACGGCGGCGGTCTTCCTGTCGCACGGGCTCGACGAGACGGCCCACCCATTCCAGGAAGACCCCGTGTGGGAGGCCCTCGACCGCGCGCCGAAGCGCATGCTGCTCGGCCAATGGGACCACCAGTTGCCCGACGTCGACGACTGGCAGGGCATGCTCCTCGCCTGGCTCGACTATTGGCTGAAGGGTCTGGGCGACGCGGCGCCGGGGCTCGGCGTCGTGACCTACCAAGACGATGGCGGCGCCTGGCACGACAGCTCGTCGTGGCCGCCGGCCGAGGCGACCGCGGAGTCCCTCCACCTCGATGCGGGCCAGCTGTCGCGAAGCCCCGCGGCGTCGGGGGACGGCGGCTCGTTCCGCTCCGTTCCCCCCGCTCCGCGCACCGCGCCCGACGCGCCGCGCGAGCAGCTGTGCGGGACGGCGCCGCCGGGCACCGGCCTCGTCTTTGACGGCGAACCCATCGCGGCAGCCACGTTGGTCGCCGGCAACCCATTCCTCTTCCTCGACCTGGAGAGCGACCAGCCGGGCGGCCTCGTCGCGGCGCACTTGTTCGCGGGGGACGGGGACTGCCGGACCGCGCGGCTCTTGAGCTCCGGCGTGGCGGACCTGCGCTTCCACGACGGCGTCTTCGTCGGGCACGACTTCCACACCGGCATGGCGATGCCCGTCCGCATCGACCTGCTTGACCTTGCAGAACCCATCGCGGCGGGCGAGCACCTCTCACTCGTCCTCAGCTTCGGCGACACGTTCTCGACGGGCGAGATCGCCGACCCACTGACGGACGCGCGCTTCAGCCACAGCGGCCAGCCATACGTCCCGCTGCTGACGGTGCACGCCGGCAGCGAACTGGTGCTGCCCGTCGTTGGCAGGACCCTGGGTGGGACGACGCCGGTCGGGCCGTTCCCGCCGCGGCCGTTCGTGCCCTGACGCCCAACCGCGGATCTCGCGGAACGCGCGGATCAGTCGCCGCGGGCCAGAACGT
>JAXDQQ010000310.1:0-14119 GCA_034667805.1 Thermoplasmata archaeon
GGTCCACCGCCGCGAAGGCGACGGTGCCACGTACTTCGGCCCCTTCCCCGACGGCACTGGCGCCTGGCACGTCCTGCAATCCATCAACGAACTGGTCCCCCTCCGACGCTGCCGCGTGCTGCCCAAGGAGAAGTGCCTCTACTACGACATCGGCAAATGCGTCGCCCCCTGCATCGCCGCCTGCACCGACGACGAGTACGACCTCCTGGTCGACGAGGTCAAGGACCTCCTCGCAGGACGCTCTGCCCACCTCGTCCAACGAGTCAGGGCCGCGATGGAGGAGGCCGCCACCACTCACCGCTACGAGGACGCCGCGATGTGGCGCGACCAGATGCACGGCCTGCAGTCGGTCATGGAGCGCCAGCACATGGTGCACGACAAGCTCGACGACCGCGACGTCGCCGCCCTCGAGTCCCGCGGCGACCTGGCCGTCGTCGTCCTGCTGCACCAGCGCGACGGCAAGGTCATCGGCCAAAGCCCGTTCAACCTGAGCGGCGTCAACGCCAGCGGCGAACCCGACGGCGACGCCAAGGGCCTCGCGGACTTCCTGCGTTCCTACTACCAGGACCGGACCGTGCCCCGCCACCTCACGGCCGAGATGCCGCAAGGCATCGCGCAAGCCTTGGAGGTGGACCTGCGCCTGCTGCGCGACGGGGCCGTGACCATCGAGACGCCGCAGAAAGGCGACAAGGTGCGCTGGCTCGAAGTGGCGCGCACCAACGCTACGCTACGCCTCGAGGAGGAGCTGCTCAAGCGGGCCCGCCGCGGCCAAGGCGCCGTCGAGGCCCTGCAGACCGCCTTGGGCCTGCCGCAGCCGCCGTCGGTCATCGAGGGGTTCGACATCAGCCACATGGGCGGCGAGCACACCCGCTCGGCCATGGTGCGCTTCGTCGTCGGCGCCCCCGCAAAGGCGGGCTACCGCACGTTCAACATGCGCACCGTCGGCGAGACGGCGGTCAAGGCAGGGACCGCCACGGTCGAGCGCGGTGCCGGCCGGGAGGTCGACGACTTCGCGTCCATCGGCGAGGCCGTGCAGCGTCGCTACCGCGGCCTGACGGAGCGCGGCGAAGCCCTTCCGGACCTCGTCGTCATCGACGGCGGGCCGGGCCAGCTCTCCGCGGCGCGCGATGCGCTGAAGGGCCTCGGCCTCGGCCACGTGGCCCTCTGCTCGCTGGCCAAAGAGGAGGAGCTGGTCTTCCTGCCGGGGAAGTCCCGCCCGGTCAAGCTCAAACGCAACGACCCGGCCCTGCAGCTCCTGCAGCGGGTGCGCGACGAGGCGCACCGCTTCGGCATCACGCAGGTCAAGCGCAAGGCGACGGCCAGCACCATGGACTCGCCGCTCGACGCCGTCGCCGGCATCGGGCCCAAGCGCCGCATGGAGCTGGTGAAGTCGTTCGGCGGCCTCGAGGGCCTGCGCGCGGCCAGCGTGACGGACCTGCAGCGCGTCAAGGGCGTGACGGCGGCGATGGCCGAGAAGATCGTCGCGGCGCTGCAACTGACGCCGGACGAGCCCGACCAAACCGCGGAACCCGCGGAGTCCACGGAATCTTCCAACCAATAGGATCCGCGCGGTTCCGCGAGATCCGCGGTTCCGTCGGACGTCAGGCGAACGCGGCAAGGTCGATCTCGAACACGACGCACGGCGCCGTGAGCCCGAACGCGACCAGCGTGTCCGGGTGCAGCTCTCCGAACCAGCCGACCTCATGGCCGCCCCGGGTGACCTTGCCCTGTCGGCCCGCGACGAGGCCCTTGCGCTCGCCGGGCGCAAGCTTCGCGTCGAGCTTGAGGTCGCGCAGCAGCGACTGCACGAGGCCCTTGGCGTCGCTGAAGCCGGCCTTGGCGGCCAGGTGGACGCCCGCGAGGTGGAGGCGGTTCGGCCAGCGGCCCTTGCCGTCGGGCTCGACGACGTAGCCGGCCTCGAAGAGGCTCTGCGGCAGGTTGCGGTGGCGGTTCGCCGCGAGCACGCCAAGCAGGCCGGGCACGAGCTTGGCGCGCAGCACGGTCTGGTCTTCCAGCACCGGGTTCAGGAGCTGCACCGCAGGCCCGTCCTGCTCGCCCCAGTTGCGCCACTGCGCCTGGGGGCTGGAGAGCGTGAGGGTCTTCGCCTCGTGCCAGCCGTGGCCGACCAGGGCGGCGCGGGCGGCGTCCTCGAGGCGCTGCCAGGGCAGCTTCCCGCCGAAATGCGGCGCCTTGGGGAGGTCGTGCGGGAACTTGTCGTAGCCCCAGCCGATGGCGACGTCCTCCATGAGGTCGACGGGGTGGAAGAGGTCGAAGCGCCAGGCCGGCGACTTGACGTGCACCTTGTTGTCGAAGGCGTCGGCGTCGTGGCCGAGGAGGCGCAGGCACTTCGCCGCCTCGTCGCCGGTGAAGGCGCGGCCGAGGAGCGCGGAGACGTCGTCGACGTGGATGACGCGCTCGGACGGCTTGAGGTCCGGGGCGACCCAGGAGCCGGACGCGTCGTGGACGGTGACGCCTTCGATGGTGCCGCCGCGTTCGGCGAAGCCGGTGGCGAGGAGCGCGATGGTGGACTTCACGGAAGGAAGGTCGGTGCCCGTGACGTCGATGAGGACGTCGCGCGTGGCGGACGTGATGGCGGTGCGCTGGGCGTTGATGACTGGCGGAAGGCTCAGCACCTGCCCGGTCGAGTCGAGGAAGACCGGGAACTTGTTCGGCGGCAGGAGATGGGCGTACTCCTTCCCCTTCGGGTGGGTCGCCATGATCTGTTCGGGGGTCTTCGCCGTCGTCTCGTTGAGGGCGACGAACGGCTTGTCCTTCGGCCCGACGCAGGTGTAGGTGAACGGGCCATTGATGCCCTTGGCGTCGTGGATGCCGATGGCGATCTTGCGCCGCTTTCGGCCGGGTGAGAGGGTGAGCTTCTCCTGCGCCTCGATGACCGATTGGACGTAGGCGTCGTCGAACGGCACGTTGCGCACGAAGCACAGGCCAGCGTACGGGCGGACGGAGGCGACCGATGGGTCCACCTTCAACTCCGTCTTCGGCTTCTCGACCTTGTAGGTCGTCAGGCCGGGTCTCACGCCGAGGAACGCGCGCAATGCCCGCCCCGTCCCCTCCAGCGTCAGGAGGTCCGTGCGGTTGGGGAACCACTCCATGTGGATGGTGTCGCCCTCGACGCCGGAGACGTCGCCGCCGAGGGCCGGCATGCGCTCCGCCAGCTCCGCCGTGGGGATGTCACGCCCGATGAGGCGGCGCAGCTGCGTTGCGCTGAGCGACACGACGGGCATCGGCACGGCGCGACCTCCGCTGCCGTATAAATGCCGGTCTCCTTGGCGCCGGCGTGGCGTCCCGCATCGCGCGCAAGCCGTCCCCCAAACCCAAGGGGACCAGCCGCGCGGCGTCCCCGTGGAGCGGCTTCCACAAGCGCAGCCGGGCCGACCGCCTCGACCTCGTCGCGCGCCACGCCCGGCTGACGCCAGCCGAGCGCAAGGCCCTCGGCTCCGCGGCCGGCCTTGGGCACGGGCTCGCCGGCTCGTTCATCGAGAACGCGGCCGGCGTCTTCCCGCTGCCGCTCGGCCTGGCCGTCGGCTTCGTCGTCGACGGCCACCAGGTCGTCGTGCCCATGGCCGTCGAGGAATCCAGCGTCGTCGCCGCCGCGAGCCATGGGGCGAAGATGGCCGCGGCCGGAGGCGGCTTCACGACGGAGGCCGGGGCGCCGGTGACCATCGGGCAGGTCGAGGTCCGCGACGTCGACGACCCGGAGGCCGCCGCCCGCATCGTGGAACGCAACGCCGGCGAGTGGACGCGGCTGGCGAACAAGTCGATCCCGTCGATGGTCAAGCGGGGCGGCGGCGTGGTCGCCATTGTAGCGCGGCCGCTGCCCGACCACCGCCGCCTCGTGGTGCACCTGCACGTCGACACCCGGGACGCGATGGGCGCCAACACCGTCAACTCCCTCTGCGAATCCTTGGGGCCGCCCATCGCCAAGGCTGCCGGCGGCCGGCTCGGCCTGCGCATCCTCTCCAACCTCGCGACTGAGCGCATCGTCCGTGCGCGCTGCAACGTGCCCGCCGCGTTGGTGGGCGGTCCCGCCGTCGTCAAGGCCATGGTCGAGGCCAACGAGTTCGCGCTGGCCGACCCGTACCGCGCCGCGACGCACAACAAGGGCATCCTCAACGGCATCGACCCCGTCGCCATCGCCACCGGCAACGACTGGCGTGCCGTCGAGGCCGGCGCGCACGCGTATGCGGCGCTCGGTGGCCGCTACAAGGCGCTCACGCAGTATTCGCGCACCAAGGCCGGCGACCTCGTCGTCGAGCTTGCCTTGCCAATCTCGGTCGGCACCGTGGGCGGCGTCACGCGGCTGCACCCCGTCGCGGCCGTGTGCCTCAAGGTCCTCGGCTCGCCCGACGCCACGGGTCTGGCCCGCATCATGGCCGCCGTCGGCCTGGCGCAGAACCTGTCGGCCGTGCGCGCTTTGTCGGCCGAGGGCATCCAGGCCGGGCACATGGCGCTGCACGGGTCGAACCTGGCCCTGGCCGGCAAACGCCGGTGAATCCACGGCCGGATGTGGATTTCCCTCCTGTTGGCCTCCTGGCTCCGACGGCAACCCTTTTCCCTGGGGACAAACGTAGTCACTAGCGATGGCCGGACTGGTGCAGCTCCTCCGAGAGCGCATGCGCATGGTCCGGGAGGACGCGCAAGCCGTCGCCAAGGTCGTCGAGGAGGCCTTCCAGGGCCGCTCCGAGCTGGACGACGAGCTCATCCACAAGGACGTCCGCCAGGTCTTCTACGACCTGCAGAGCGAGAAGATCCTCGACGTCCGCCGCGAGGAGGTCCGCATCGACGGCGTGGACCGCCGCCAATACCTGTGGCGCATCCGCGAGGACCAGCCGCTGGACATCCCCGCGCCGGTGGCGCCCGACCCCGCCGAGCGCCTCTATCAACGCCTCGACGACGAGGCCTGGGAACGCCGCCGCGTCCCGCAATAGGTCCGCGCCTCCAACGCTGACCAACCACCGATGACACCGATTTCACCGATGGCTGCGCCAATCGATGGGCATCGGTGCAAATCGGTGGTTCGTCCGGTCGGCTCGAAACGGCGGACCTACTGGTATCCTGGAGGCGGCGGTGGCGGAGGCCGGTCCCGTTCCGCCGTCCGGTCCTGGCGCATCCGCGTGTCCATGCGGGCCCCGTGCAGCAGGCCCCGCCAGGCGAAGACCGTCACGGCGACGCTGAACAGGCTCGCCATCACGAGCGCCAGCTTCTCGCCGACGCTGAAGGTCTGCGGGAAGATCTCCTGCCAGTACGGCGCATTGGCCGGCGGCTCGTAGCCGCTGAGCACCAGCAGCGTGTACGGGACGATGGCCAGGCTCGCGATGAGGCCGAAGACGACCATGCCGACGAACGCCCGGCTCGGGACGGCCACGGGGCCAGGTCGGCGCCGACGGTGGAAAGGCTTTCGGTCGGATGCCCGGCCTGCCGGCGGCGATTTTATCCCGGGGGCCGTATTTTCAGGGTCTGGGGTGGTTCCCCAGTGGTCGTCGCCATGCGTGCCCAGTTCCTCTTGATCGCGTCCTGCCTGCTGGCCCTCGTGGCCTTCGCCCCTTCCGCCGCCGCGGACTCCTGCGTCATCATCAACGACAACCCGCCCTACGGCATCGGGGGCGTCACCGGCATGACCTACACCTATGCCGCCGACGTGGGCAACGCCGGCCTCGGCCAGGCCTGCGGCCCCACCACCACGCCAGAGGGGGCATACGGCTTCGCCGACGACCTTGCCGACCTGACCTGCCAGTACCTCATCGGTCTCGACTGCATCTAGGGACCTTCCGGCGGACGACGGTCTTCGGCCCGCTTCCTTCAAGTGTCGTGGGCCGGTGGCCCGCGCATGGGCCACCTGTTCGGCACGAACGGCGTCCGCGGCTTCGTCAACGACACCCTGACGCCCGAGATGGCATTGCGCCTTGGCAAGGCCGTCGGATCGTGGCTCAAGCCGGGCGACCGCCTCGCCATCGCCTCGGACGCCCGCCAGTCGCGCGACATGTTCCGCCAGGCCTTCTGCGCCGGCATCAACGCCACGGGCGTCCACACCGTCGACCTCGGCATCGTGCCGAGCCCCGGCATCCAGCTCTACGTCCGCGACAAGCGCTTCGCGGCCGGTGCCATCATCACGGCGAGCCACAACCCGCCCGAGTACAACGGCATCAAGCTCGTCGCGCCCGACGGCACGGAGACCTCGCAGGACGAGGAGGCCGCCGTCGAGGCCCTCTACGACTCCGAGAGGTTTCGCCTCGTCAAGTGGGACCAGGTCGGCACCCACTCGCACGACCCGGCGGCGGTGCGCCACTACATCGACGCCGTCAAGGCGCAGGTCGACGTCGCCGCCATCAAGAAAGGCAAGTTCACCGTCGTCCTCGACCCGGGCGGCGGCGCCGGCTGCGTGTCTGCCCCCGTTCTCATGAAGGAGTTGGGCGTCAAGGTCATCCCGTTGTCATGCGAACTGGACGGCGCGTTCAAGGACCGCCCATCGGAACCTAGCCCCGCCAACTCGAAGCGCTGCATCGAGGCCGTGAAGGCCAAGAAGGCCGACCTCGGCATCCTCCAGGACGGCGACGCCGACCGCGCCGTCTTCATCACGGAGAAGGCGGAGTACGTCTGGGGCGACACGACGCTCGCCCTCGGCTGCCTGCACGAACTGAAGCGCCACAAGAAGGGCTCCGTCGTGTGCACGGCCGTCTCGTCCAGCAGCTGCGTCGCCGATGCGGTCAAGATGGGCGGCGGCAAGCTGGAGTGGACGGTCGTCGGCTCCCCCATCGTGGCGCGCGAGATGATCAAGCGCAAGGCGGTCTTCGGCGGCGAGGACAACGGCGGCCTCATGTTCACCCGCCACCAGGTCTGCCGCGACGGCCTCATGGCGATGGCGTTCATGCTGGAACTGATGGCGAAGAGCGGCAAGCCGTTCTCCGCCCTCGTCGCCGAGATCCCGCGCTACGCCCTGTCCAAAGACAAGCTGCCGGTGCCGGAGGCGCAGAAGAAGGCGCTGCTGGAGCGCATCCGCGCCGAGTTCGCCAAGGTCCGCGAGGTCAAGGAAGTGGACGCCCGCGATGGCGTGAAGGCCTACCTGCCGCAAGGCTGGGTGCTGGTGCGCCCGTCGGGCACGGAGCCCATCTTCCGCATCCAGGCCGAGGCGAAGACCGAGGCGGAGGCCAAGGCCCTCGTGGACCGCTTCAAGGGAATGGTGGCCGACCTGCTCGCGGCGCCAGCGAGCCCGCCCGCCCGCAAGGTCCAGGCCAAGGCGCGCTGAGCGCGGCGCGACCGACGAGCCGCAGAGACCGCAGAGACCGCAGAAAAAACGGTCTCGGCGGACTCGGCGCTCTCTGCAGCTCGCCTCACTGGCCGCCGAGGAGGGTCGCCATCTCGGGGTCCGCCATGCTCGCCAGCAGCGTGTCGCCGACCAGCGCCAACATGGCGGGGTCGAGCTTGTCCACGGTGTCGCCCGTCGTGTCCCACTGCGGCGGGAACGTCCCCACGCGGCCGGCGTCGATGACGTCGATGGACGGGATGCCCTCGCGCGCGAAGGCCACGTGGTCGTCCTGGATGCGCACCGTCCGGTTGATGAAATGCACGCCGCCGTCGAGCGCCTGGCCGTGCCGCCACACGAGGTCCACGAGGCCGGGGGCGCTGTCGTGGCTGTACGATTCGCGCGGGTACTTGGCGCTCGGGTCGCCCACCATGTCGAGCAGGATGAAGGCCCCGACGTCGACGGGGGGGTCCTGCGCGAAGGCAAGGCTGCCGACGAGCGGGTAGCAGTCGAAGAAGCCGTCCTCGCCGTCGATGAACAGGACGCCGACGGAGAACGGGAGATGGGGCAGGCTGGCGTCCAGCTCCCGCATCAGCTGCAGCAGCAACCCCACGCCGGAGGCGCCGTCGTTCGCGCCAGGGTCCGGTAGGTCGCGCTTGGCGGGATCCGGATCATAGTCGCTGTGCATCTGGGAGTCCCAGTGCGCGCCGATGAGGAGCAGCGGGGTGTTGGCGCCGGCGGACCGCACGGCGAGCAGGTTGTGGAAGGGCAGCGTGGGGACGCGGTCGTGGTCGGCCTGCGTGCACGATCCGCCGACCGAGGTGTAGGACGCGACGGCCGAGCGGTCGAGCTTGGCGTAGTCTTCGCCGGTGAGGTTCTGCCAGGTGCGCTGCCATCCCGCGACGGCCGTCTCCTGCCAAAGGTAGGCCGCTCCCTGCTGTTGGCCGACCGTGCCGGGGATGCGGTAGCGCGGCGCGCCGTCGGGACCCAACGCGAATCCCTTGACGAAGTCCAAGGCGGCGTCGCCGTCGAAGGCGGCCGGCTCCCCGTCGCCGCTCGACGAACTGGTCGAGCTCGGCCCGCCCGGGCCGCCGCTGCCGCAGCCGGCCAGAAGGAGGGCCACCAGGAGGGCGGCGCAGGCGGCGGCCGAGGGACGCACGCTCCGGCGACCCCCGTCTGGACCTTCACCTTTGTGAAGGCCGCCGGCCCTGCCGCCCGCGTGGGGATCGACCTCGGCGACATCGTCGTGCGCCGCCCGGCCACCATGGCCGACTACTCGGGCAAGCGCGTCGCCTTCGACGCGTGGAACATCCTCTACCAGTTCCTCTCCAGCATCCGCGCCCCCGACGGCACGCCGCTCAAGGACAGGGAAGGGCGGGTGACGAGCCACCTCGCCGGCACCCTCTACCGCACGGCGAGCCTCGTCGAGGCCGGCATCAAGCCCATCTTCGTCTTCGACGGCGCGCCGCATCCCCTGAAGATGGAGACGCTAGCGGGCCGCGCCGCGCGCAAGGTCGAGGCGGAAGCAGCGCGGGCGGCGGCCGAGGTGCAGCGCGAGACGGCGCGGGCCGCCGGCGACGAGGCCGGCGCCGAGGAGGCGGAGGAACGGATGCGCACCAAGGCGCAGCAGACCAGCCGCCTCACCGTCCCGATGGTCGAGCAGGCCACGACGCTCCTGAAGGCCCTCGGCGTCCCCGTGCTGCAAGCGCCCGGTGAAGGCGAGGCGCAGGCGTCCTGGATGTGCCAGCAAGGGTTGGTGCACGCCGCGTGCAGCCAGGACTACGACGCCATCCTCTTCGGCACGCCGCGCCTTGTGCGCAACCTCTCCGTCGTCGGCAGGCGCAAGCTCCCCGGGAAGCAGGTGTGGGTGGACACGCAGCCGGAGGAGATCGGCCTCGAGGAATCCTTGGCGGGCTCAGGTCTGACAAGGGAGCAGCTCATCGACATCGCCCTCCTCGTCGGCACCGACTTCCACCCCGGCATCGACGGCATCGGCCCGAAGAAGGCCCTGGCGCTCATCAAGAAAGAGCCGCTTGAGTCGCTCATTGAACGGTTGGCTGCCAATCCGCACTCGGCGGCTTCTGCCGCCGAGCGCAGCATCATCGAGCAGCACGAGGCCCTCGCCGACCGCGAGGAGGTGCGCAGGATCTTCCTCCAGCCGGCCCACGCGCAAATCAAGCCGGAGGACCTCGAGATGAAGGCGCCCGACGCGCCCACCGTGCGCAAGCTCATGGTCGAGACGCACGGCTTCTCGCCGGAACGGGTGGACACGGCGCTGGAGCGGTTCGGCGCGGCTCGCAAGAGGACCGGGCAGAAGACCCTCTTTTGAACAGGAATGAAGCGGCGCCGTTCCTGCTCCATGAGGTCGCAGCATTTTTCCCCGCCGACTCCGGCGACCGCGCCTACTACCCGATGCAGAATCGGCGCGCGGAGCGCGCCGGGCGGCGCGACTGCGCCGCCCCTAGGCAATCAAGCGAGGGCCAAGTCGCTGAACTTGCCGACGGCGCCGACCACGCCGACGCCGGCGGAAGGAGGCTCAACCTCGTTCGGGGAATCGGACGGGCCCTTGGTCCATCGGCCGTCGGCATGGCTTTGAACGACCATCCCCGTCCGGCGGCGACAATGCGCGTCTGCCTCGGTGGCACCTTCGAGCCGTTCCACGCCGGGCACGAGGCCCTGCTCTCCGCCGCCGCGGCCGGAGCGTCCGAGGTCTTCGTGGGAATCACCGACGGCGAGCTGGCCAAGCGCGAGGGCCGCAAGGTCGCCCCATGGCAGGACCGCGCCAAGAAGGTCGAATCCTACCTCAAGGCGTCCGGCTTCAAGGGCAAGGTCGTGACGCGCGCGCTGACCGAGCCCATGGGCCCCGCCGCCCGCGAGCCGTACGACGCCATCGCCGCCAGCCCCGAGACCGTGCGCGGCGCCGAGGCCATCAACGCCGCCCGGGTCGCCGCGAAGCTGACGCCGCTGCGCCTCATCCGAGTCCCGCACGTCCTCGGCGACGACCTGCTGCCCATCAGCGGCACCACCATCGCCGACGGCCGCATCGACGCGCAGGGCAAGCGGCTCAAGCCCGTGCAGGTCGCCGTCGGCTCCGCCAACCCCGTCAAGGTCGCCGGCATCGGCGCCGAGCTCGGCCGCATTCTCTCGGGCAGCCGTTCCGGCAAGGAAACCATCAAAGCCGACGTCAAGCCGTTCGACGTCGGCTCCGGCGTGCCCGAGCAGCCGCGCGGCGCGCAGGTGCTCAAGGGCGCGCGCAACCGCGCCCGCCGCGCGCGCGAGGCGTGGCCGGGCTGCGACTACGCCGTCGGCGTCGAGGCCGGCCTCATCCGCTACCCCGAGGAGAAGACGCACCTCGAGGCGCAGGCCTGCGTCGTCATCGACCGCAACGGCTGGGAGACGCACGGCTGGGGGCCTGGCTTCCAGTACCCGACGTGGGTCACCGAGGGCGCCCTGCGTGGAACGATGGTCTCCGAGATCCTCGGCCCCGTCGCCAACGACCCGAAGCTGGGCTCGACCACGGGGGCGATCGGCTACCTCACGGAGGGTCGCTTCGACCGCTCGCAGCTCACGCAGATGGCGGTCCTCATGGCGTTCCTGCCGCGCTTCAAGCGCGACCTGTACCTCGGGCCGGCGCCGAACTAGCCGACGACCGGACCGCGGAACCCGCGGAACGCGCGGACCGCTTCTTCCGCGGTTTCCGCGAGCTCCGCGGTTTGGCCGGCGTCGCTCACTCGCGCAGGCCCGTGATCAACCGGCCGATGATGAGGCGCTGGATCTGGTTCGTGCCCTCGTAGATCCCCAGGATCTTCGAGTCGCGCCAGTAGCGCTCCACCGGGTAGGCGTCCGTGTAGCCGTTGGCGCCGTGCACTTGGATGGCGTCCTCGCAGACCTTGACGGCCATCTCGGAGACGAAGAGCTTGGCGCGGCTGACCGCCAGTGTCCACTCGTCGCGGGTGACCTCGCCGCGGTCGAAGGCCTCGCGGGTCTTGGCGGCCTGCCAGACGAGGAGGCGGCCGGCCATGACGTTGACCTCCATGTTGGCCAGCATCTCTTGCACGAGCTGGAAGTTTCCGATGGGCCGCCCGAACGCCTCGCGCTCGTTGGCGTACTTGATGCTCGATTCGTAGGCCGCCTGCGCGATGCCGACCCCACCAGCGGCGACCGAGAGACGGCCGTGGTTGAGGACGTGCATGGCGTTCTTCCAGCCCTCGCCCTCAGTGCCGATGAGGTTGGCGACCGGGACCTTGCAGTCGGTGAAGGCGAGCGTCGCCGTGGGGCTGCTGCGCAGGCCGAGCTTGCTGGTGGTCTCGACGCCGGTGCACTCGAAGCCCGGCGTGCCCTTCTCGAGGAGGAAGCAGCTGATGCCGCGGTGCTTGAGGTCCTTGTTCGTCTTGGCGTAGACGATGACGTTGTCGGCGAGGCCGCCGTTGGAGATCCACGCCTTTGTGCCGTTCAGGATGTAGTGGTCGCCCTTCCGGACGGCCGTCGTCGCCATGCCGGCGGCGTCGGAGCCGGAGCCCGGCTCGGTGAGGGCCCACGCGCCGAGCTTCTTGCCGGAGGCCATGTCGGGGAGCCAGCGCTGCTTCTGCTCCTTGCTGGCGAAGTACTTCAGTGTCGAGCCGCACAGCGAGCCGTGCACGGAGATGCTGGTGCGCAGGCTGCTGCAGCCTTTGGCCAGTTCCTCCGTCAGGACCGCGTAGGCGACGGCATCGAGGCCGCCGCCGCCGTACTCCTCGGGGAACGGCGCGCCGAGGAGCCCTTGCTCGGCCATCTTGGTGTAGATGCTGTGCGGGTGGTCGCCGGCGCGCTCCCACTTGCGCACCTCGTCGGGCGTGATGTGCCGCCCCACGAACTCGCGGGTCATCTGCTGGATGAGGCGCTGCTCGTCCGTGAGCGTGAATTCGACGGCCACGGCGCGGCCATGGCGGCGACGGATAAAGGGGGCCGGTCCGGCCGGCGAGGAGGCGGCCTCAGATTGCCATGGACGCGCGCGACGGGCTCCGCGACGTGGAGGCGGAGGCGCCGTTCGGGTGGTCGTCCTTCGGGGCGACGCGGTCAGCGAGCTTCTCCAGCACGACGGCCGTCAAGGCGGTGATGGCGATGGGCACCAGGACGTGCCTGACCGTGAACTTCCCGATTCCCCACGCAAGGCGCATGATCATCGCCCTGACAGTTGGCCGCGTGGGTATTTGGCTTGTGCCCAGGGCATCCGCCGTCGCCGATCGGCGCACCCGCCAGGAGGTCCGCGGGTCCCCCCAGGAAGGGCTATGAAGCCTGCCCCCGTCGTCGAATGTGCGGTTCTGTACAATGGCAAAACCTGACGGCAAGGGCTTCCGGGAGCGCACCAAGCAGGCCGCCAGCAAGGCCGGCGACCTCATCGCCGCCGCGGCCAGCGCCGTCTCCGGCGTCGGCCCGATCGGCACCGGCGCGCCCAAGCGGCTCTCCGAGGGCACGGTCAGCGACTACGAGGTGTACATGGGGACCGAGGCGCTGCTCAAGCTGCAGAAGGCCGAGGACAAGATGGTGCACCACGACGAGCTGATGTTCCAGGTCGTCCACCAGACGTTCGAGCTGTGGTGCAAGCTCGTGCTCTACGAGCTCAAGTCGGTCGGGACCCTCATCGACCAGGACCGCCTCGTCGAAGCCTACCCGCTCATCCAGCGCTGCACGCTCGCGGTCAAGCTCAACACGGAAGCCATGCACGCGCTCGAGACGATGACGCCGTGGGACTTCCACGTCATCCGCGCCGCGCTCGGGCAAGGCTCCGGCGCCGAGTCGCCCGGCTTCCGCCTGATCCAGCAGAAGGCGCCGGCCCTGTGGCCGAAGGTCGAGGCTCTCCTCAAGCGCCGCAAGACCGACCTGCTCACCGTCTACACGCAGCCCACGAAGCAGCCCGAGCTTCTGCGCCTCCTCGAGAACCTGACGGACTTTGACATGTTCTTCCACGTCTGGCGCCTCAACCACTTGGCCATGGTCAAGCGCATCATCGGCCGCGACGTCAAGTCCCTCAAGGGCTACGCCGTGCACCAGTTGGAGCAGGACGTGCAAGGCCAGCTGTGGCCGGCGTTGTGGAAGGTCCGCAACCACGTCACGGACAAGGCCGGGACGAGCCCGCCCTGACGAACCGTTTGCAGGGGGCGCCGCGTTCCCCAGGAGAGGGGGTTCAACCATAAATAAGAAACCACATAATCGTGTGGATGACAATTTTCTCCTGTAGAACCCAGCAGTTGCGGGCAAATCAATAAATAGACCATCGAAGTGGGCGGCCTTGGTCGTCGGCGGCAGGGCAATGGTCTCCAGCAAGAATCTTCGCGTCGCGGGCAGCCTTTCGGCCACCACGTTCCTCATCGTCCTCGCGTTCCTCGCGGCGCCCGTCGGTGCCGTCGCCATCGAGGTCCCCGCCATCGATGGCGATGGCCTGCTGCACGCCCGCATCGTGGTCGACGACGATGACCGCTTGCCCGGCATGCGACTGCAACTCCACTTCATCTGCGACGACTCGGGTGCCTTCACTGAGACGTACCCCTTGATCGTCGGCACGGCCCGCGACCACGCCGTCCTCCTCTCGCTCACCGACCTCACATCCGCCGTCAGCGGCTACGGGTACGGCTACCAAGCCTCCCAGACCGGCTACGGCTTCCACGCTGGCAGCCACGGCACCCCCACGGGGGACCACTCCACCGTCGGCTACGGCTACGGCTACGGGTATGGCGGGCAGACGCGCACCGACGGTTCCATCGATGTGGTCTTCGGGTTCATCCCTGCCGCCTTCACCGCCGACGAGTCGTGCACCGTCGTCATCGGCGTCAGCTTCGGTGGCGTGCTCTCCGGCGACTTCGAGTCGCCGCGCAGCGCGCCCTT
>JAXDQQ010000311.1:0-3691 GCA_034667805.1 Thermoplasmata archaeon
GCCGACGTCGCCCGTGCAACAGCCTCCTACCCACCCCGAGCGGGAAAGCGGCGACCAAGCCGAGAAGTCGAGACGAAGAGTCCTGTAACCGCAGTCGTCCCCAAGGGCACGTAGCCAAGCCCGGATATGGCAACGGACTTCTAAGCCGTCGATCGTGCGTTCGAATCGCACCGTGCCCGTCTCGAGAGGAAGGAGTGGCGAGCGAAGCGAGCCTCACGAGTTCCTCTCGAGTAGCGAGGCTCGCTGCGAAGCCGGCGAGCCGAGCGGACCCGAGCAACGCCGAGCGAAGCGAGGCGCTTGTGAGGGGTTCCTACGCAAACTTGCCCCGGAGAACGTAACGACGCCTGCCGCCGGGTTCAAGCACCGCGCGCCGCTGAGCCGCGAGCAGGCGATGCCGAACCGTCCCGAGTCCCGCGCCATCGCAGGCCCCGCCGGCAAGCTCGACAGCCGTTGGCATGGCCCCAAGGACGGGCGGCCCGTCGTCATCCTCCACCCGCACCCCCTCGCCGGGGGGACGATGGGCAACCGCGTCGTCTACGACCTCGCCGTGGCCCTCGCTGCCGACAGCTGGCGCGTCGTCCGCTTCGATTTCCGCGGCGTCGGCCGGAGCGAGGGCGAATACGGCAACGGAGCCGGCGAGGCGGAGGACGCCATTGCGGTCCTCGCCGCCGTCGAGGCGGACACCGGCCAGCGCCCGGTCCTCGTCGGGTACTCGTTCGGCGGCGCGGTGGCCGTGAGGGCGGCCGCCCTGCGCCCCGTCGAGCGGCTCGTGCTGGTCGCGACGCCGGCGCAAGTGCTGGGCACCTCGCTGGACGGGTTCGCGGATGCGCCCCGCGTGACCGCCCCGACCCACCTCGTCGTCGGCGACCGCGACCCCTACGTGTCGGTCCAGCAGGCGAAGGCCCTGGCGGCGGCGTTCCACCCCGAGGCGGGCCTCACCATCCTCGCGGCGGCCAGCCATTTCCTTGAACCGGGCGACAACCCGCGGGTGCTGGCGGCCGTGCGTGCCGCGCTCCGCGACTGACGACCCACGAAACAGGGATTCCGGGGAAATCGGGGACTTCGTCGCCGCGACGGCCAAGAGTCCCCGGTCTCCCCGAAATCCCTGTTTGGGCGCGGCAGGGCGGAGCATTGGACTGGCAACCCGCCCCCAACCTTTTCTGCGCCCCCGCCTGTGAAGGCTTGGAGGGAGGGATGCAGACGAGCGCCAGCGCCACGCGGCCCGCAGACGGGCGGATGGCGGAGCTGGTGGCCTTGTTCGAGGGCCACGGCGCCCTCGCCGAGCCCGCCCTCCTCGCCGAGCTCGCCGCGGCATCCGACGGCCCCGTCCGCGTGCAGGCCGTTCTGGCCGGCCTCGCCGAGGTGCCGTTCCACTTCGACCGCTCGCTGTGGTCGCAGCTCGAGCAGCGCTCCCGCGAGGCCGTCGTCGTGGTGTCCGTGCCCGCCCCGGCGCCCACGGTCACGGCGGAGTCTGCGCAGGCCCGCAAGGAGGCGATGCGGCGGGCCGCCGCCGCCGTCTACGATTCCAGCCGCAAGGCGCGGATGGCCGGCGACGACGGCGTGGCGGTGGACGGGGAGCCCGACGCCCTCGACGAGCACCAGGAGGGCGACGGCGAGATGGGCGAGGAGGCGACCGCCGATGCGCAGGCCGACGCCCGTGACTTCAAGGTCGCGCCGCGCGGCGAGTGGCGGCCCTTGGCGGCCGACCACGCCAGCCGCCTCGAGGTCGTCGCCGACATGACCGGCAACTCGACGTGCGAGGGCACGACGCAGGACTTCGTCACCTACTTCCAGGACCGCTACCGGCAGATCGCCAAGATGCTGCGGCAGCGCCGCGAGCTGCGCAACGCGTTCCCCGTCGAGCGCGTCAAGCCCGGGCAGCAGGAGGTCCAGCTCATCGGCATGGTCGTCGAGGTCGCCACGACGAAGAACGGCCACAAGCGCATCCAGGTCGAGGACGAGACCGGCGCCATCACTTGCCTGGTGCGCGCCGACGAGCGGCAACTGATGACGATGGCCGACACCCTGGTGCAGGACGAGGTCATCGGCGTCGTCGGCCAAGCGTCGAGCAAAGGCGACCTGGTGTTCCTCGAGTCCATCGTCCGCCCCGACATCCCGCTGCCCGACGGCGCGGCGAAGCAGCACTCGGACGTCCCGCTCTACGCGGCGTTCCTCTCCGACATCCACGTCGGGAGCAAGACCTTCCTCAACGAGAACTGGAAACGCATGCTGCGCTGGATGAACGGCGACGGCGGCTCGAAGCGCGAGCGCGAGGCGGCGGGGCGCGTCAAGTACCTCGTCATCCCGGGCGACCTCGTCGACGGCGTCGGCATCTACCCGGGCCAGCAGGACGAGCTCACGATCCCGGACATCTACGACCAGTACGGCGCCTTCGGCGACTGGATGGCCTCCGTCCCCGACCACATCGACGTCGTCATCCAGCCGGGCAACCACGACGCCAGCCGGCCGGCCGAGCCGCAGCCCGCCTTCACGCAGGAGGTGCGCAACCGCTTCGAGCACCACGAGGCGCGCTTCCTCGCCAATCCCGCCACGTTCAGGATGCATGAAGTCACGACGCTGGGCTACCACGGCTCCAGCCTCATCGACTTCGCGACGTCGGTGGCGAACCTCGAGTACGAGAAGCCGCTGGAGACCATGGAGCAGATGCTCAAGTGCCGCCACCTCGCCCCCCTCTACGGCGAGCGCACGCCGGTGGCGCCCGAGCACCACGATTACCTCGTCATCTCCGAGGTGCCGGACCTCTTCGTCACCGGCCACGTGCACGTCCCGGGAATCCGCGGCTACCGCGGCGTGCAGATGGTCAATTCGGGAACCTGGCAGTCGCAGACGACGTACCAGAAGATGCTGAACTTCACGCCGGATCCGGCGCGCATGCCCCTCATCGACCTGCAGACGTTGCGCGGGACCCTCGTCGACTTCCAGACGCCGGAAGCTGCGGGAACCAGTGCTCCGGCCTAAGAGCACCGGTCAGCCAAGCGCCATGCCTCAGGCTACTCGCAGGCATTGACGGCGCCGCGTTCCTGCTTCACGCGGGTCCAACACATTGCTCCGGCGAGTCCTTGGGCGACGACCCGCAACAAGACGAGAATCGGCGCGCGAAGCGCGCCGGGCGGCGCCTCGGCGCCGCCCATGCCTATGATCGGCCCGATGATGACACCCACGACGCCGACGGCGGAAGGAGGTTGCGCCTCGCTCGGGGAATCGAGAGGAAGGAGGTTCCGTCCCGCTCGCGGAATCGAACGGGAGGCTGGGTCTAGGCCGGCCCGCTCCGCTACACAACCCTTTAGCCAACCCCTCGGCGTGGTCGTCGCGGTTGCGATGGCGGAAGGCGAGAAGGGCGGAGCCATCGAGCATGCCTTCCAGGCCGCGCTGTCCGCCATCGTGCGCGGCTCGGCCCGCCATGCCTGGGCCGTCGTGGGCGTCGTCGCCCTCCTGACCCTCGGGTCGGTCGCCGTCCTGCTGACCGTCGAGCCGAACGTCGAGACGGACATCCAGGCCGGCTACTTCGCCACGTACGACGACCAGGCCAACGCCTTCCGCGAGCTGCGCTCCAAGGTGGCCGGCGTCAACTCGGAGATCGTCTACTTCGAGCTCAAGCCCGACGCGCACGGGTACAACCCGTTCAACCGGACGGACGAGCGCGTCGACAACGTCACCGACGTCCCGGCCC
>JAXDQQ010000312.1:0-6188 GCA_034667805.1 Thermoplasmata archaeon
TCGACTTGCTTGGCAAGGTCATCCGGTTCGGCGGCACCCTGGTCCTGGCCCGCCTCATCTCGCCATCCGACCTCGGCCTGTACGGCCTGGCCATCATCATCCAGGCCTTTTTCCTGCTCTTCAAGGACCTTGGTGTCGGCCCCGCCTTGGTCCAGCGTCCGCTGACCGGGCCGGGCCTCGACCGCGCGATGGGCACGGCCTTCACCCTGCAGTTGGTGGCGTGCACTGCGCTTGCCGGACTGATCCTTGGGCTTCGGCATGTCTTTGCGGCCGCCTTCCATCAGCCCGGGTTGGCCACCCTCCTCCTGGTCACGAGCCTCTCCCTCGCGACGCTGCCGTTCGGGATGCGGGCCAATGTCCTGTTGGAGCGAGGGCTGCGGTTTGGCGTCCGCGGCATGATCGACCTGGCGTCGACCGTCAGTTTCTACGCCATCGCGCTCTGGCTTGCCTACAAGGGCTTCGGGAGCCTTGGCCTCGCATGGGGCCTCTTGGCAAGCAACCTGCTCACGGTCGTCGCATCCAACATGGCCGCCCCAGGGATCCCCTTGCCCCGGTTCGATAGGGCCGTCGCCAAGGACCTTCTCGAGTTCGGCACGCCATTCACCCTCTCGGGGGTCGTCGGGTTCGCCTGGGAATCCGCGGACCGCCTTCTCATCGGCGCCTTTGCCGGCACCGGCCAATTGGGCTACTACACAATCGCCTACAACCTCGTCATGAACGCGACGGTCTTCTCGGGGAAGGTCAGCCGCGTCTCGTTCCCCATCATCGCGAAGTTGTCCGCGTCGCCGGTCGCCCTCCAGGCATACCTGCGCGAAGCCTATGGGTGGGTGGCGCTCCTCAGCGTCCCGTTGGCCATCGTGCCCGCGGTGCTGGCCGGCCCTCTCGTCGCGGCGTTGTACGGCGACACCTGGCTGCCGGCGGCGCCCATGATGGCCCTGTTGGGATTGAGCGCGTTGGTCAGTTTTGTGTGGGGGGGCTTCCATTGGGTCGTCGTGTCGGGCCTGAACCGCCCGCAGCTTTCGCTGCGCATCAATCTCCTCGAGGCCGCGCTCTTGTGGATCGCCGGCTTCTTCCTCGTGGACCGGTGGGGCGGCGTCGGGATGGCCATCGCGTTGTTGGCCAGCAGCCTCCTCTCGGCGGCCTTGTGGTGGCCGACCATCGCAGCCGTCACTGGCCTGCGGTTCGAGCCGTTCCTCGCCAAGGCCACTGGGGTGATCATGATCATCGGGGGTGCTGGTTGGGCGGCCGCCGCCACGCTTCCGCCGGGCTTGCCTTGGGTCGCCGTGGCCTGCATCGTGCTTGCCGGCTCGACGGCGTTGGCGTTGACCTGGGCGCTGCGCATCGACGTCCGCGGCCTCATCCGCCTCGTGGTCGGACGCAGGGGGCCGGGACCCGCGTGAGGCGATTCGAGCCGCCCCAAGGTCATCCCGCGCGCCAAGGCAAGCCGCTCATCCATTACCTGGCGTTCCATTACGGCGACCAGGTCCACCATCACAGCCACTCCGGCTACCAGCGCCTGCCGCAGTTCATCCAAACCCCGTGGCGCCTCACGGCGTCGGGGCCAGCGGTCATCCATCGCTGGACGGCCGCGGCGGAGCGCTTCGACGCGTGGAGGCGCCTGCGCAAGCCGTTCCTAGCGTTGGGTCTGATTCCTGGCGGCTGGAACCTCAACCTCGACCGCGAGGGGCTGCGCGCGCCCGAGCCCATCGTCCATTACCTCTACGGCGAACAGGTCTACTTCCTAGGCGGGCTACGCCACCGCCCCGGCGCCGTGGTCACGCTGCACGAAGTCCCGACCTGGGTCGACCGCAACCTGCCGCGCCGTTGGCCAAAGTATCTCAAGAACGCCGCGCGTATCATCGCGATGTCGAGCTCGCAGGCCGCCTTCTTGCGCTCACGGGCACCCGAGGCTGCCGTTGAGGTCGTCTTGCATGGCATCGACACCGACTACTTCGCGCCGGTGGCCGCGGCCCGCGAGGATTTCCTCCTGTTCACCGGCGGCTACCTGCGCGACTTCAAGACGTTCCTTGCGGCCATGGAGCTGCTGCTCGCCCGCCGGAAGGACATCCGGGTGGTCGCGGTCAGCCCACGCAAGTCCGTGCGGCAGCATGAGGCGGCTTTCCACCGGCTCACGGAACGGTATTCCGCGCACCGCTTCCGGCTTCTCTCCGGCATCCCCGACGCGCAGCTGCTCGACCTCTACCAGAAGGCGAGGCTCTACGTCAGCCCGCTCATCGACTGCACCGCGAACAACGGCCTGCTGGAAGCAATGTCCTGCGGGCTCCCGGCAGTCGTGAGCGACGTCGGAGGCGTGCGCGACTATGCCCTCGGCGACTTCGTCCAGCCCGGCAACGCGCCAGCGCTCGCGGACGCGGTCGAGCGCCTCTGGAATGACGAAGCCGCCTTGCGCCGCCTTGGCAAGGCGCACCGCGACCGCTGCGTCGACTTGCTGGACTGGCGCCTCGTCGCGCCCAAGATGGAACGCCTGTACGCCGACGTCCTGGAGCAGACGCCGGGGGGACGGCGATGACCGCGACCGCGACGCCCGCAGGGCGAGCCGCGCCTTCGGCCCCGGTGGGACCAACGGCGTCGTCGGAAGCCCGACGGGTCCCTCCCTTTTTGGTGACGAGGGTGGTGCCAGCCGTCGAGGTAGCGCTTCACCCGCTGATGTGGATCGCATTGGCAGCATGGCTGACCCTGACCGGATACCTGGCCGCTGCGATGGGAATCCTGCACGCTCCGGTGATGGGGATGTTGGTGGTAACCGGGCTGGCGGTTGCCGCGTGGCTGGCCTGGAAGCTCCCTCTCGGCCTGGTGCGGCATTGGTCGTACTACGCAGCGGCCGCCGCCTGCTTCGCGTTCACGTTGGTGGCCTGGGCGCGGACGGACCTCCACCTGCTGGGGTTCTCGGACGACGGAACGTACGTCAACTACGCCATTGCGATCAGCCGGTTCGGTTCCCTGCGGTTCCCGCTTGAGCCGGTGGGGTCGTTTTTGGGGACCAAGGTCGTCGGCAACAACGCCGTCTACGAACTGACGGGCGGATACTCCGCGTTCCTCGCATTCGCCCATCGTCTATCCGGTTTCGGCGCGATGGCGGCGGCCAATGCCGCGCTCGTGGGCGTCGGAGCCCTGGCGCTCTTCGCCTTCGTCCGGCGGCACGTGCATCCGGTGCCGGCCTTGCTGATGCTGGTGGCGCTGCTGACCAGCTTCTCGTTCACCTGGTTCCCGCGGCGATTCTATTCGGAGAACCTTGTCTTCGCGGTGCTGGCCGGGCTCTTGTGCCTCATGCACTTGGTCCGGTCCAAAGGGCGGTTGGGCTGGTTCGCCGTGCCGGCGGTGATGTCGGCTGCCCTCGTCGTGGCGCGGCCCGAGGGCTTCCTCTACTACGGAGCCACGTTGTTCCTCATTTTCCTTGAGATGACCCGCCGCCTTATGGGACGGCTTGCGCCGCGGATCCCGCCTGCGGCGACTGCCGCGGCGGCCGTCCTGCTGCTTGTCGCCCTGGCAGGATTGGCCTTCGCCGCTCCGCAGGTCAACCGCCAGGAAGGGAACTTCCTGCCGACCCTGCACGACAACGTCGTGTCGATCCCCTTCGATGACCGGGACCACACCGAGCGCCCTATCCGAGCGTACCTCGTGCACTACGCGGTCCTATCACTTGGCGACTACGGCTTTGGGCTCTTTGCCATCGTGGCCGCATTCGGGTTGATGACCAATTCCACGCCCCGTCGTTCCTTGCTCGACCTCCTGCTTTTCCTGCCGGGCGCGATCTTCCTGCTCGCTCCGACGATCAATCCGATCCAGCCGTTCTTCATGCGCCGGTTCTTCCCCTCTGTGCTGGCGGGACTGTTCGTTCTGGCTTGCCTGGCCTTGGCGGAGCCGAACCGCTGGGCGGTCCGTCGGCCCCGCGCCGACCTGGCCGTGCGCAGCGCCTTGCCTGTCGCGATCATTGCGTTCAATGTCCTCTTCGTTGGCGGCCTGTACGCGGAGCAGGGGAATGACGTGTCGCCGGCACAGCTCGAGCGGTTCTACGATGCTTTCCCCGCCGACGAGCCGATCGTGTTCGCCAAAGGCAAGGCCGAAGGGTTCGAGCCGCCCGGCTACTTCGTCTTCGGCAAGGAAACGTACCTGACCCCGTTCTTCGACTTCGTCTCCACCGGCCAGGCCTTGGTGCCGCAGACGAGCACCTTCACGCCGGCCAGCGCCCGGGAGCGGCTACAAGACCGGCCTTCGTGGGTCGTGTATTCTGCCGGGCAAGCCATCGACCCGGACTACACCGAGATCCATCCCTACTATTTCCCGTTCGAGCTGAGCCCGCAATGGAACGAGACTATCACCTATTCCCAGGTGCGGCCGACGGGGGACGTCAAGCAGGCCATCCGCGACAACGGCGACTCGTTCGCCGGCTTCCGCGCCGTACGGGCCCTGGTCGGGGACCTACCGCCGGATGAGGTCGAGGACCTCACGGTGGACCTGCGGATCTTCCACGCGGAAGGGAACGTGCGCCTCGGCTTCGAGGCAGAGTCGAACGGAACGCGCATCGTCGGCCCCTACTCCAAGTGGGCCGTCCGAGACGGCGTCCTGGCCACCAACCACGACTACAGTCCCTTGGTCTTCGCGGGGCAAGCCTGCGAAGGGTCGAGGCAGGCCCTGGACCTGAACGTGCGCAGCGCGTCCTCCGGCCACCGCATCTTCGGCAACGCCGGCGCCGGGGGCCAGTTCAAGCCCGTGGCCGTGGCCGAGTTCGGGCTCGCCAACGACACTTGGCAGGAGGTCCATGTGGACCTCGACCTCAGCGGCACAAACGGCGTCCAGTTCTATCTCGACCGGGACCTCGAGATCGAATGGATACGGTTCGGCGCTTGCCAGGCGGCGGAGGCCTAGTGCGGATCCTCTTCACGAGCAGCTACGGCGTCCCGTTCGGCGGGGCCGAGCACTACGCGTTCGGCGTCGCCGAACGGCTACGCGACCGTGGACACGAGGTCCGCATGCTCGCCAGTCAAGCTGCCACCGGCGCAGGGACGCTTGCCGACTACACCGCCATCTCGGCCAGCGAGGACCTCGACGAGCGCCCGCTCCGCCGTGCCATGGCCTTGGGCGTCCGCAAGACGGCCAAGGCCGTCGCCACCGACTTCCGCCCCGAACTCGTCCACCACCAGAACTTCTTCTACCTGCTCGGGCCCGCTGTCCTGGGCGCCTTCGGCAAGACGCCGCAGGTGGCCACGGCGCACGACTACAGTTTCATCTGCCCCCGTGGCGACCTCTTCCAGAACGACGAGCGGCAGTGCCCGCACGACTTCGGAACGGTCTGCGTGGCTAGCCGGTGCATCTCCGTCGGCAACTTCACGGGCCAGGCCCTCAAGCGCGCGGAGCTTCGCCTCAGGCTGGGCCGGGTGGCCGCCGCAATCTTTCCGAGCAGGCACAGCCAAGCGCGGCACCGGTTGGCCGGGTTCGATGTCCCCGGAGTGCACATCCCGAACGCCGTTGATCCTGCCCTCTACGCGTCGGGTTCCGCCCCTAGCGCCTCGTCCATCGCCTTTGCAGGCATGCGGCTTGAGCCGGCCAAAGGCGTCGACGCGTTCCTCGCCCTGGCGCGGAGCCTCGCGCAACATGGCACCGACCTGCGATTCAGGTTGGCGGGCGTCGGCTCGCGCCTTGAGCAGGCCCGGCAGGCGGCGGCGCAGCCTCCGTTGGCCGGACGTGTCGATGTCCTGGGCCGGCTGTCACGCGAGGACTACCTGCACGACCTGCGCACCTGCCGGCTCTTCCTCGTCCCATCCTTGTGGGAAGAGATCACGCCGCTGACCGTGCTCGAAGCGATGGCGGCGTCGCGGCCCGTCGTGGCCTTCGATGCGGGCGGCGTGCACGAGCACGTCGAGCACGGCCGCACCGGGCTGCTCGTCCCCGTGGGAGACGTGCAGGCCATGGCCGAAGCGGTCCGCACCCTTGAGGACGACCCCGGCTTAGCCGACGAGATGGGACGACGGGGCCTCGACCGCGTCCAGCGCGAGTTCACCCTGGACAAGCATGTGGACGCGCTCGAGCGATTCTACGAGCAGGTGCTCGAAGGCCAAGGATTCGGGCGTGTTGACGATGCCTAGGCCCCCGTCCGCTGTGACGCCGAACGGACTCCTGGTCTGTCCCTTCAACATCCTGCCGCCCCGCGACGGCGCCGCCACGCGGAT
>JAXDQQ010000313.1:0-28098 GCA_034667805.1 Thermoplasmata archaeon
ACCAGTACGTGCACAACGCCCTGGCCCTCGGGCTCAAGCCGGAGCGCGCGGAGTTCTACTTCCAGACCAAGCGGCACCGCGTCACCGACCTGGCGCACCGCTTCTCGCAGAAGGTCAACTGGTCGACCTTGTCCTCCCTCTACGGCTTCACCGGCGAGACCTCCCTGGCGCACGCGATGGCGCCGATGATCCAGGCCGCCGACATCCTGCACCCACAACTAGACTCGACCGGCCCTCGGCCCGTCCTTGTCCCCGTCGGCGTCGACCAGGACCCGCATGTCCGCTTGACGCGCGACATCGCGCAGGATTCCCGCGCCTTCTCGCTGCAGGAGACCAAAGAGGGCGACCTCGGTGTCTTCGTCAAGGGCGACGAACGCGTCAAGGAACTCCTCGACCTGGCGGAGCGCACCATCCGCGACCAGGGGTACGGGGAACTGAAGCGCAACGACCCGTACAAGGCGCTCTACGTCCGCAAGGCCGGCAAGACCGACGCGCGCCGCATCGACCTCGCCCTGGCCCGCGCCGAGGCGAAGGCCGGCGAGCCCGGCCTGCTGCGGCCGTCGGCGACGTTCCACCGCTTCCAGACCGGACTGACGGGCGGCAAGATGTCCTCGTCCAAGCCCGAGACCAGCGTGTACCTCACCGAGTCCGTCGAGTCCGCCACCAAGAAGGTCAAGGCGAGCGTCACCGGCGGCCGCGCGACGGCGGAGGAGCAGCGCCGCATCGGGGCGGAACCCGAAAAGTGCCCGGTGTACGAGTTGTACCTCTACCACCTGGCCAAGGACGACGCGCACCTGCAGGAGGTCTACGACACCTGCCGCACCGGCAAGCGGCTGTGCGGCGGCTGCAAGAGCGAGGCCATCGGGTTGCTCGCCGAGTTCCTCAACGGCCACAAGGAGAAGCGCGACGAAACGCAGCACCTCATCGCGACGGTCGTCTCGAAGGAATGAAGCGCTAGACGCAACGCATCCCGCTCCACGTTCCTGCTTCCCGACGAGGCCACGTCTTCCGCCGTCGTCCGGCGTCGGGGGGCCGCGGATTGAACCGATTGCCCAGATTCAGCAGAACCTTGGTTCGCAATCGGTTCAATCTGCTCAATCCCAGGTCCCCCACACAAACTGCGCGGCGCCCGATCCCAAGAGGGCCAAGCCGATGAAACCGGCGCCACGCCCACGACGCCGACGGCGGAAGGCGGTTGCACGTCATCCGGGGAACCGAACGGGCGCCATCGTTCCACACCCTTGGCACAACGTGTATCAAGCAGCCCCCCCGTCGGCCTGCGATGAGACCTTCGGCGCTCGCCATCCTTGGGCTCGTGGTCCTCCTGACCCCGGCCATGGGAGGCTGCCTGGAGAAGCTGGGCCTCGGCGGCCTGTCGCGCCCCGACTACCACGTCTCGCGGACGCCGCTCGCCGCCAACGACTGGAACACGGACGGCACGTTCACCGTGCAGGTCGACCAGGCGGAACCGGTCGAGGTCGTCATCGACGCCACGCCGCAGTACGGGGCCAAGATCCGGAAAGCCGGCCTTTCGGACATCGACACGCCCGTGACCGTCGACCTGCCCGACGGGACGTGGACCGTGACCTACTCCATCGGGGGCCACAAGTGGGAGACCTTCGAGGGCGTGCGCATCGACACCGTGCCCCCCGAGATCACGGGACTCCCGAACGTCGTACGCGCACCGACCGGCTCGGCCACCGTGGGCACCGGCGCCAACGTCGAGGCCGACGCCGAGCTCGTCGTGCGCAAGCAGGATGGGACGTTCGTCGCGGACTCGCTGCCGTTCCAGGTCTCCGGGCTGGCCGACGGCGTGCACGTCTACCAGATGGTGGCCACCGATCCCGCCGGCAACGAGGCGTCCGCCACGGTGCAGGTGCTCAGCGGCTCCGCCCAGGAGCTGCCCGAGCCGAAGTACACTGCGGGCATCGTGGCGCGCTACACGACGGAGCTGCGGCTGTGGGACCTCACGCACATGGACGACTTCGTGTCGCCAGCCACCGCGCGCGCCACGGCGCCAGACTATCTGGGCTCCGGCCAGGGCGTGACGCCCGACGACCCCGCGGTCAAGGACATCGTGGCGCAGGTCGTCCAGCCGGGGATGACGACCGGCGAGGCGGCGCTCGCCCTGTACCGATGGATGTACGACCACCTCGAGTACGACAAGGCCCGCCTCGAGGAGGACGACCTCTTGGACCCGGCGCAGACCATCCAGGCCGGCGGCGGCGTCTGCCGCGACCTGGCCGGGCTCTACGCCAGCCTGCTTCGCGCGGCCGGGATTCCTGCCCGCCTCGTGGCCGGCTACCTGGCGGGCGAGGTCAACGGCTTCCACGCGTGGGTCGAGTTCTACGGCGGCTTCGGCCCGTCGGCCTGGGTGCCGGTCGACGTCAGCGGCATCAACGGGCCGTACAAGGTGTCGGGGATGCTGCAGTCCTTCGCCATCGCCTTGCCCGAGCACCTTGCCATGCGGGCCTTGACGCCGGAGGAGGAGCAGACCGATTGGAGCACTGCGGCCCTCCTGTCGTTCCGCTTCCACGAGCCGAACGCGCCGTTCCTGAAGGACGTCTCCTTGCCCTTCCAGCCGACGACGCAGAACCTCTGCGTGAACCTCGACACCTTCGCCCGGGCCGCCCGCAGCAACTGCGGCCGCGAGCACAACGCGAAGATCGACAATTTCCCAGTGTTGGCGGTGCGCATCCTGGACTACGGCATCGACGTCAAGAGCGCCCCCGACGGAACGGAGCTCACCCTGTCCATCGTCTATCCGGATGCGGGGACGGTGAGCCCGGACGAGGTGACGTACCGCACCTACTTCGAGCCGAAGCCCGGCAGCGGCCTCAGCTCCGGCGGCTTCCACGAGGACACCAGCACCGGGCGCGCGGTCGCGACCATCAACGCGTAGGCCGGCGCCGACGATACCGACCGGCCGCGAGACCGCGGAACGCGCGGAAACCCCCTTTTCGGCCCGTTCCGTGCGTTCCACGGCTTCATTGGAAGGACGGTCGCGGACGCGCAGCCAGGGGGTCGCGCGGACCCGCGCACGCCGATGATGCGCAGCGCCGCGATGGAGCCTCAACAGAGGCCGCGCGAGGCGCTGATTTCCACGCGCGGGTTCATTTCCTTTGGAACTGGGTTTCCTGATTTCTTCTGATTTTCTCTGCGCAGTCCGGTTGAATCCAGGATTTGCGATGAAAAAGCAGCACAAGACGCGCATGTGTAAAGCAAAACTTATAGCAGGTGCATTCGTGGGGCGGCCTTACCTGGCTTCGGCCGGGTGGTCGGTCGGTCCACAAATGCGATTCGTGAAGCGTGTCAATGAGCGCGGTGTCGTGACATTGCCCACGGAGGTCCGCGAGGCCCTCGGCGTGGACGAAGGCGACATCGTCGAGTTCGAGATCCTCGGCATCGCCCGCAAGGCCTCCGACCGCAAGGGCGCTCCCTCCAAGGACGCCAAGCCCGCCACCGGAGGCAACGCATGAGCCGCGCCTCCTCTCCTCAGTCCCTTTCCCAGAGTGCATCCCTTTCCCAATCCAAGACCCAGAGGAATCCCATGTCCGCCGTGCGCCCGCTGATGATCGCCACCCTGTTCGCCCTGGCTTCGCTCGCTGCGATGCCCATCGCGCAGGCGCAGACCCAAGTCGACTGTACCGGCCTCCCGGACAGCTTCGACGGATGCACCATCCAGAGCCCCGGCGGCGCCGTCGGCGGCACGGACGGCTGCTTGACCGATGGTGGCGGTGCCGGCACCACGGTCGAAGATCCCTGCTGGGGCGACCACGTCACCATCACCCTCGAGGACGGCGGCAAGACCATCCACGTCCACTTCAACAAGGCCGCGCCCGGCGTGAGCGTCTTCCCTGACGCTGACTCGGCCACTGAGGACCTCTATCTCAACGCCGCCGGCGACATCGACGGCGACGGCGACAGCGACCAGCGCGAGGCCTTCTCATGCGTCAGCAACCCGTTCAACCCGGCCTCCGACTGCGAGGACGTCGACGGCGACGGCCTCGAGTACTACACGGCGGACATGTCCCACGCGCAGTGCACCAACGCCGGCGGCTCCTACAACGACGGCGAATGCTTCGTCGACGAGGAGACCAACTGCCCCAACCACGACACGGGCAAGACCTGCGACCCGAACGATCCCAACTCGGACAACGAGGGCGCGAACGACCGCCTTGACCCCCGGCCGACCGACCCGAACAACGGCCGGACCGACGGCGACGGCGACGGCGACTTCGACGACGCCGACAACTGTCCGACCGTCCCGAACGGCGACCAGGCCAACTTCGACGGCGACGCCAACGGTGACGCCTGCGACGCCGACGACGACAACGACGGCCTCCCGGAGGACGGCTCCGACCCTTGCCCGAAGGACGCGACCCAGGAATGCCTGAACGACGGCCCCAACGGCTGCTTCGACAGTGACGCCGAAGACTGCCTGGGTCTCGAGGGCTTCATCATCTGCGACACCGACATCGACATGGGCGGGACGTTCGGCTGCATCCCGCCGGCCTTCGCCCTGCCTCCCGAGTACCGCTTCATGAAGGACCAGTACCCGTGGTACTGCGACCCGACCGACGGCCACTCGCTGGACCCGGAAGCCCCCTATCTGGACTACGCCATCGCGGCCTTCTTTGAGGCTCTCGGCGACCCGCCCGCCGGACCAGCCCCCAACCCCGAGGACACCGTCGCCCAGTACGGGGAGTGCGTTCCCGATGGGCTCCCGGTCGGTCCCCCCGACGGCGTCCCGGACGTGTGCGCCTCCTACCCGGTCCCCGTGTACTGTGTCCCCGCTGGCGGCGTGCCTGACGTGTGCGACGACGTGGCCGAAGTCCCCGGAGTCTGCACGAGCCCGTGCGTCATCAGCGTCCCGGTCGCTTGCGGCCCGTCCCCTGAGACGCCGGCCGACCTGCAGGACCCCTGGGACATCGACGGCGACGGCAAGCGCAGCGAGTCCGACGGCCAGGCCGACTTCGTCGAGCAGCGCATCGGCTACGTCGACATCGACGAGTCGGCGGACAGCATCCGCGAGAAGAACAACGACCTCGAGGGCATCACTGGCGCCACCGTGGTCCTGTTCAAACCGCAGCCCCTCGACAGCTCGCCCGCCGTCCTGGCCCGCATGCACATCGGTGACATCAGCGGCACCGGCGCCAACGAGCTCATCACCGTGGACGGCCGCGGATCGACCGGCTACTACACCTGCGTGTACATGGCTGGCGGCGAGCTACGCTTCACAGTCGACGGCACCTCGTTCAACCCGGCCCTGCAGAACCCCTGCGGCCACGAGGACACGGTGCCCATCCTGGCGAACGAGCGCGTTTTCCTCGTCGACTTCGAGGACGCCAACCGCGACCACCTCCCGGAGAGCGTCGCCGTCCGCGACGTCATGTCGGAGGACTGCGGCACCCTGCCCGGCGGCGTGCCCGACCCGCGCGCCTGCCCCTTCGGCGAGCCCGCGGCCTTCGGTCTGCCGACGGACCCTTGCGAGGTGTCGGCCGACCTGTGCGCCGCGCTCGAAGACCCGTGCGTGATCGCGCCGGTGCCGGGCTACTGCGAGGACCTCCCGCTGGATTGCGATCCGACGGATGACCCGACGCTCTGCGTGCCCGCCGACCCTGGCGGCCTGCCGTGCGACCCGACGGCTGAGGCCGACCCGACGGTCTGCCTTGACCCGTGTGCGCTTGACCCGGCCGGCGTCTTCGCCGACTTCTGCGGCCCCGCTTGCGAAGACGGCGACGAGGACATCGACGGCGTCTGCGACGCGGCCGACCAGTGCCATGGCACCGACACCGGCGTCCAGGTCAACGATGCCGGCTGCCGTGACGACGATGGCGACGGCGTCCCCAACGACGAGGCCCCTTACAACGGGGACGCCTGCCCGACGGTGGCCGCCAACACGGCCAACGGCTGCCCTGTGGAGGAGCCGCCGGCGGAGTGCACGCTGGACGACCCGATGAGCTCGGACGAGTGGCCTGTCTGCGCGATGCCCTGCGACCCGACGGTCGACCCCGAGTCGTGCGCTGACACCAGCGCGCTCGACGGCGTCGTCACGATGGTCACCGACCTTATCGGCGGCGGCATCGAAGACTGCGACGGCGCGGACCACAACCCCACGGGCGCGGCGGACGGCTACTACGCCTGCAGCGGCACCGACGGCGGCGTCGGCAAGCTCCTGCTCGGCGACGCCTGGCCCGGCTTCTACTTCCACTTCGGTGGGACGAAGATCACCGTCTAGGCCCCGACAGCCCCGTCGGATTCCTTCCCCCCTTTTCCTCCCTTTTCTGGTTCTTTCAGTTTCTATCCACTAAATTCTGAGGATGTCTGAAAATTGCCGACAGTTTCAGGCAAATCTTATAATCCCCCCGAGGGTGGCCGTGCCCGGTCGTCGGTGATGCGGTTCCTACGCAAGCTCGGACAGCGCGGCAGCTTGACTCTCCCCAGCGAGCTGCGCGAAGTGCTCTCCATCAGTGATGGCGACCTGGTCGAGTTCGAGGTCGTCGGCGTCGTGCGCCGCGGCTCGAAGACCTCCGCCGTCCCCGCGACGTCCCCCTCCTCCTCTCCCGCGAACGCCCCCGTCCCGATCGAATCCTAGAGGCCAAGACCATGTCCAGCACCCGAACCATCAGCCTGCTCATCGCCCTGGCCTTCCTGCCGCTCGTCGGCTTCGCCACTGCCCAAACGGAAACGCCCGTCACCGTCGAGGAACGTTGCGCGGAGGACAACAGCGAAGGATCCTCCGTGCGCGTCGTCGGCGAAGAGGTCGTCTGCACCAACGCCCAGGACTCGGGCATCGAGGAAGACCAGACCTGCGAATCGGATGGCTCGACGGGGAACACGGTCGTCACGGTCTCAGGCGAACAGGTCCTATGCCACGAGGACTCTGAAGCGCTCGCTAGCCTCACTGTCTCGTTCCACGCCGCCGATGCCGACGACTCCGCCGGACCTGGTGGCTCATGCGAAGGCGCGGATATCAGCCACATCACGGCCACAATCCCGCCTGGACTCGGTGCGGAACCGCCGGCCCTCACGCCGGACATCGCCAACACCCGCTGCGTCATGGTCACCGCCAACAACGACCAGACCTTCGCGGTCGCCCTGCCCAGCGCCGACGGCGCCAGCCTGGCCCTCCAGTTCTACACCGGCGAGTTCCAGGCCCTCGGGGAGCCCTCCATGGACCCCCTCAGCAACGGCCAGTGCGCCGGCGGAGCCAACGGCGGCATCGTCCTCGGTGGCCCGAACCTGATCGACGCCTTGCCCCCATCCCCCGCCTCGCAGTGCGTCCAGGCCACGCTCACCCTCGCCAGCACGGTCGTCCTGCGCATCGCCATCGGCATCCCGGCGGGCATCATCCCCGGCGTCCCGTGCGACCCGAGCTCGCCGACCTTCCAACCGGAGGACTGCACGGCCGCCGTGTGCGCCGAGGTCGACGACGCGGTCCCCGTCCTCTGCGAAGGCGACCTGCCGGTCGAATGCGACCCGCAGGACCCCGAGTTCGCCCCAACGGACTGCGCTGAGCTGCCCGGCCTCGGTGGCGGCGTGCTTGGCTACCACGCCGAGTTCACGTTCTTCCCCGACCTCGCCGCCGACCAAGCGCCCGCGTTCCAGTTCCTGAACAACCAGCTGCTGATCAAGGCGACCCTGACCGACGCCAACGGCAACCCGCTCGCCTTCGCCCCGCCCGGCTCCTCGACCACACGTGCGCAGTTCGTGCTGAGCAAGTTCCCGCCTGCCGACGGCGACGACGAGGACGACCTGCCTGACCTGGTCATGACCATCCCGGCGAACTCGATCTCTGGAGCCGACCAGAACGTCGCCTCGCTGTTGCTCCTGCGCGAACAGCTCGTGACGGCCAGCGCCGACCCCGGCACAGTGTGGACCATCCGCATCGAGTCGCCAAACCAGCCCCTGCTCGACGCACCCGACGGCGACGGCCTCGTCTCGTTCCCGTCGGCGTTCTCCTTCTACAGCGCCGCGGCCGGAGCCGTCTTCCCGGACGCGCCCGAACTCGCCGACGTGCTCGACTCGGTGCCGACGCCGATCCGCGCCCTGCCCAAGCCAGTCGCCACCATCGTCTCGAACGCCGCGTTCACCGCGTCCGAGCCTGCGTCGTTCGGCCGGTTCGCCGTCTCCCTTACGCCCTCGCAAGGCGGCCCGACCGAGGTGCCCTTCAGCATCGCCGAGACCGCTGCCGGCTCCGCCAAGCGCGGCGTCGACTACTACCTCCGTTACGCCGATGACAGCAACCCGGCGACTCCGGAAGCCGTCATCCTCGGCAACAGTCTCAATGTCCCCGGCGGCACGAGCGTCGTCGCCGTCGACGTCGTCCCGATCGACGACACGATCCTCGAGTATGCCCAGACCGTCGTGATGGCCCTGTCCGAGGGCGCGCAAGCCGCCGTCGGCTCGGCCGCCTCGGCCACCTTGAGCATCGCGGACAACGAAGTGCCCGCGGTCAGCGTCACGAGCACCGATCTCGAGGCCCGCGAGTCCGGCGCCAGCCCCGAGGCCCGCGTCACCTTCACGCGCACCTCTCCGCCGGGCCCCGAGAACGCCAAGATCCCCGAGCTCACGGTCACGTTCGGCCGCGCGGTCGGTTCGACGACCAGCGCCAACGACTTTGGTGCCCTGTGCGCGAACCCCGTGCCGGACCTGCCGCTGGACGACCTCGTCCCGCGCGACTGCTTCCGCTCGGATGCCGGGCAATGCCCGGCCCGACTGGCGGGCACCTGCGACACGCTCATCGCCACGTTGGCCACCGGCCTGGGCGAGGATTCCCCGATCGCGTGCACCGGAAGTGGCGACGCCGAGCTCTGCACCGTCGCCCTCCCCGCCGGCGCTTCGGAGACAAGCCTGCTCTTCCTGCCGGTCGACGACCGCACCTACGAAGGCACCGAGTTCCTCCAGGTCCACGCCATCGACATGGATCCCTACGACCTGGGCACCGAAGCAGTCCAGACCATCGCCCTCGTCGACAACGACATCCCGTCCATCGGCCTGAGCCTCAACGGCCAGCTGACGCACGAGGCCGGCAATCCCCTGCGGCTGACGATCACCCGCGCGCCTCCCCCCACCGACCAATTGAGCGACGTGGAAGCGCGGGCCCGCACCTCCTTGCCCGGCCCCCTGGCGCCTGTCCAACTCGAAAAGATCACCGTCCCCCTGCTTGTCTCGGGCGAAGGGACCCTCGGCTCGGACTTCGACGTGGTCAAGCTCCCCGGTTCCACGACCGTCATCAAGCCCGTCGGCGGCGGCGTGGGCGTCGACATCCCCGCTGGCCAGACCAGCGTCACCGTGCTGGTGGCCGGCCTGCAGGACCGCGAATACGAGGGCCTCGAATCGGGCACCCTCGCCTTGCCTGAGGACACCTTCGGGCCGGGCTCGACGGCGTTCCCCCACCTCGTGGGGTTCTACGTCGTGGACGATGACGTCAAGCCCCTGGTCAACATCCGCGCCGTCGACGGCGACGCCAGCGAGGACGGCGACAGGGCCTCCCTCGCCATCGAGCGCTTCGGCGACTCCTCGACCGACCTGGTCGTCAGCGTCGTCGCCGGCGGCACCGCCGCGCTCGGCGGGGACTACACGCTGTCCGCCACGCAGGTCACCATCCCTGCCGGCCTCACCACGGCGGTCCTCACGCTGACGCCGTCGGACGACAGCTCCAAGGAATCGACGGAGGTCGCGCGCATCTTCATCGTGCCCGACTCCGCGTTCCTCGTCGGCACGCCGTCGTTCGCCGACGTGCGCATCCTCGACGACGACCAGCCGGCGGTGCACGTGACCGTGCCCGACTTCGACCTCGCCGAATCCGGCGCCACGGGCGCCGTCGTGCGCGTCCACCGCACCGCGGTCGACCTGGAGCACGCCCTGACCGTCAACTACGTGGTGACCGGCCCCGCAAAGTCGGGCGTCGACTTCACGTCGGTCGGCACCTCCGTGACCATCCCGGCCGGCAAGTCGTTCGCCGACATCGCCATCGCGGCCATCGACGACACAGTGGCCGACGCCAACGAGTTCGTCACCATCACGCTGCTCGACACGTCCACCTACTCGCTCGAGGCCCCTGCCTCGGCGAGCGTGACCATCGTCGACGACGACCTGCCGCTCACGGGCGACCAGGACGGCGACGGCCTGTCGAACTTCGAGGACCCCTGCCCGCTGATTGCCGACCCGGAGCCCGCCGACCTGGACCAGGACGGCAAGGGCGACGCGTGCGACGACGACCAGGACAACGACGGCGCGACCGACGCGGACGAGCTGGCGGCCCACACGGACCCCCGCGACCCCGACACCGACGGCGACCTCGTCAAGGACGGCAAGGAGGCCAAGGACGGCACCGACGCGCTCGACCCGTTCTCGCCCGACTACCGCGCCAAGGACGTCAGCGCCCGGCTCGAGGACGACGGCATGCACGTCACCTGGACCGCCGGCGACACGCGCATCGACCACTTCCTCGTCTGGCGCACGTCCGACCCGGTGCTCGTCACCGAGGTCAAGGCCACCGGCGCCCAGTACGAGGTCGTCGACCCCGCCTTCCCCGGCGGACGCCACCAGTACCGCATCCAGGCCGTCCTCGACGGCCAGGCGACGGCCGGCTACGACGCCCTGTCCAGCGGCGCATCGGCCCCGGTCAGCGCCGCGCTCTGCTCGGCGCAGCCGCTCGACACCGACGGCGACGACCTGTGCGACGCCCGCGAGGCCGAGCTCGGCACGGACCCCTTGGTCCCTGACTCGGACGGCGACGGGCTCACCGACGGCGCCGAGGACCTCGGCCGCTACGGCGCCGCGACGGACCCGCTCGACGCGGACTCCGACGGCGACGGCATCGACGACCGCGAAGACCTCGGCGTCGACCTCGAGTCGGCCAGCGTCGGCAGCGGCAAGGCCGACCTCGACGCGACCTGGGTCGTGCTCGCCATCGTCCTGGCCGGCTCCGTGCTGGTGCTGAGCCTGGTGGGCGTCGTCCGCTTCATGCGGCGCACGTAGCGCGACGACGACTCGACCGGACGGCTTTTAGCACCTGCCCGAACTGAACCGCCAAGTGCGCACAGACGGCGCGGCCAACGCCGCCAGGACAGCCGAGGCGGCCCCGGCGTGGAAGCCGGCGCTCCAGGTCATCCTGGTGCCGCTGGCCATCCTCGCCGTGCTGTGGCTCGTCAACGTCCGCCTGATGGACCCGCCGTACTTCCAAGGCACGGCGGACCAGATGTCGAAGGACACCTGGACGTGGCTCTGCTTCGCCGTGCTCGTCGTCGTGGTGGGCGCCGACGCGGCGCTCCTGCGCGGCCCGAGCCCCGCGCCGTGGGCGCGCGAGGACCGCGGCGAGGGCCAGCGCGTCTACCTCATCGGCTGCAAGACCTGCGGCACCGTCTTCGAGCGCCCCGAGTCGCAGCTCTCCTCCGCGCGGACGTTCCGCTGCCCCAACTGCGCCCGCATGGGCCGCCTCGCCGCGCGCAGCGCCGGCCCGCTCGTCGTCGCCGAGGTGCTCTGCCCGGCGTGCGGCCTGGGCTACCGGCGCTACCGCGAGGGCGCCGAGTGCCCGCACTGCCACGTGCGCAGCGCGTAGGCCGGCACTGCCTCTAGGATCGCGGCCCCGGCACGAGGCGCACCGGCGCGGCCATCCGCGCTTGCAGCCGCAGGCCCAAGAGCGGCGACGCGATGCGGTACTCGCCGCGCCCGCCGCGCTCGACGAGCCCTTCGTCGCGCAGGCGGCGCAGGTGGACCACCGCGGCCTTCGGCTCGAGCCCGGCGCGGTTGGCCCACAGCGTGGGCGTCCCCCGCGGGTCGCGCGCCATGGCGAGCAGGAGTCCCCGGCGTGGGCCGCCGGGCCCCTCCGCGCCCTTGGGCAGCAGGCCGGGCGGCGCGAGCGCGGCCTCCAGCAGGTCGTCGACGGCGATGCGGCGGCGCGCCTGCTCGAGGCCGGAGCGCATGGCGCCCGAGCCGAGGCGCTGCAAAAGCGCGGGATCGCCCGCGGCCAGGTCGACGGCCTCGCGCAGGGCCGCCGGGGTCCACGTCATGCGCAGGCCGCGCAGCCGGCGCTCGAGGAACGAGGCGGCGACCTCCGGCGAGATCGGGTCGAGGGCCACGTCGCCCATCTCGCCGGCCGAGAGCCACGGCCGGTCGAGATGCAAGTCGGCGACCCACCGGTGCAGGACCGGGTCATGCCCATCGAAGGCCGGCACGGCGCCCGGCGCCCAGGCGTCCAAGGCGGCCGGCCAGCGGTCGGGGCGCGGGCCGCCGCCGCCCGGCCGGTCCTGGATGACGCGCTGGAGGGCCTCGGCCTCGCTGGGGTCGGGCAGTGCGGCCAGGTCCACGACGATCACGGGCCGCCCCAGGAGCCGGGCGGCCTGGTGGAGGAAGGTGCGGGCACCCGTCCCGGAGGCCCGGACGGTGGCCCTGCCATCGGCTTTCACGGCCTCCGCCAGGCGGGCCGCGGCGGCCGGCCGGGGGAGGGCAAGGGTCGTCAGGAGGGCGGGTGGGACTGCCCCCGCTGTCCAGAACGGCCTCTCCATATGGTTCCAACAACTCCGTTGTACAAAAGACCTGTTGGCTTGCCCATTCCAATCCTGTTGGCCTCGGAAAAGCGCAGTCGCCAGACTAGAAACGATGATTCTTAACGGATGCGCTGCTGGACGAGAATGGTCGCTTCCTCTGGAGCGGCCGTTGATCGCGCATGCAGAAGCCCGTTGCCCTAGTCTTCGCCCTCCTCTTGGCCCTGGGGGCCCTCACGGTCGTTCCGTCCGCGGCGGCGGCGCCGTCGGTCACGTCGGTCTCGCCCTCGAGCGACGACACCAACGGCGGCACGGACGTCACGCTCACCGGCACGGGCTTCGGCACGGACTTCGGGACCGTGACCTTCGGCGGCAACGCGGCCGAGCTCATCTCGTGGACCGACACCGTCATCCACACCTACTCCCCCCCGCGCAACACGACCCTGACGACGCCGTCGCCCACTGGCGCCGTCAACATCGTGGTCACCGACTCCGACGGCGCGGCCACGACCTTCGGCAACGGCTTCACCTACACGACGTCCTCTGCGCCCACGGTCACTGGCTCCTCGCCGAACTTCGGCACGACCAACGGCGGCACCGCCATCACCATCCAGGGCACGAACTTCGCGCCCGGCCACTTCGCCCCCTTGGTCTACCTCGGCGGCACCCCGGCCGAGGTCACGGCGCATGCCGCCACGAGCATCACGGTCACCTCGCCGGCGCACACCCCGGGCTCCGTCAGCATCGTCGTCCGCAACCCGGACAACAAGGCGGCCTCCCTCGGCACCGCGTTCTCCTTCGTCACCGCCCAGGCGCCCACCATCACCACGGTCGCGCCCGCCTCAGGCCCTTCCACGGGCCTCGCCGGCGTCGTCATCACGGGCACGAACTTCTTCACCGACCCGGCCGTCACCTTCGGGGGCGTCCTCGGGACGGTCACGGGGTCCACGGGCTCCACCATCACGGTCACCGCTCCTCCGCACACGTCCGGCACGGTCGCGGTCGTCGTGCAGAACCGCGACGGCGGCTCGGTCACAAAGGCCAACGGCTTCACGTTCAACGACGGGACGCCGCCCGCCTTGTCGACGGCGCCCGCCTCGGTCGTCACCGGCTCCATCGCCGGCGGCACCCTCGTGTGCCTGCCTGGCACCGGCATCCAGCCGGACGCGGTCGTCAAGCTGGACGGCCTGCTTGCCTACGACGTCGAGGTCCCGGCCGACACCAGCTGCACGGGCCCCGACAACGCCATCAGTTTCCGCTCGCCGGCCCACGCGGCCTTGGGGACGGTCGGTGTCGAGGTCACCAACCCCGACGGCCAGTCCGCCACGCGCAGCAACGTGTTCACCTACCGCAACCTGCTCTTCCTGCAGTCGATCTCGCCGACGACCGGCTCCTGCAACGGCGGCACGACGGTCACCCTGACCGGCTTCGGCTTCGCCTCCGGCTCGAAGGTTTTCTTCGGGAGCAAAGAGGCCACCGGCGTGTCGGGCTCCGGCGCCTCGCTGACGGCCGTCACGCCGGGCGGCACGTGCACGAGCCTTGGCTCGGTCCCCGTCGCTGTCCTCTCCCCGAACGGGGAGAAGGCGACGCTCGCCGGCGCATACACCTACACCGGCGCCTCGGCTCCGACCATCACGTCGGTGTCGCCCACCTCGGGCAGCACGAACGGCAACTACGCCCTGACGATCACCGGCACGAACTTCTTCGTGCCGCCCACGTCGGGCACAAAGCCCACGGTGACGGTCGGGGGCATCCCGGCCAAGGTTGGCGCCGTCACGGCGACCACGATCGCGATCACCGTCCCCACGAAGGCGGAGGGCGCCCTCAACCCGGCCCCCATCATCGTCAGCAATCCGGGCGGGCAGGCGGTCACCTCGAACCTGTTCCAGTACGTGACGGCCACCGATCCGGCGATCAGCGCGACCGCCGGCTCGACCAACCCCGTGACGAACTCGGCCACGAACGGCGGCGCGACCTACACCCTCACGGGCACGGGCTTCGCGACCGGGTCCTCCGTCCCCACCCCGACCTCGGTGCCCGCCAACGGCGACATCCTCCCGAAGGTCTGCGTCGGCGACACCACGGCCGACTCCCTGTGCACTGGCGGCATCCTGGCCACGCTCTCCGGGACGCCGACGGCGACGAGCATCGCGTTCATCATCCCGGCCCGCACGGGATGGACCGCGACGGTCGCCGACGACGTCTACGTCATCAACCCCAACGGCGACTTGTCGAATTCGCCGAACCTCATCAACTACAACGCGGACTCGGCCGCGCCCACCATCGACTCGGCCGCCGGCGATGTGTCGCCGGTCACTGGCAGCAGCCTGGGCCGGACCTCGGTGACCATCAAGGGCACCGGCTTCTCGGTGACCAACAAGCCGACCGTCACCATCGGCGGCGCCGCGGCCACCGTGACTTCCGTCTCGACGACCTCGCTCACGGTCTCCACGGGCGCCCGCGCGAGCGGCACGAACCTCGACATCCTCGTGACGAACCCCGACGGGGACTCCGTCATCGCGACGCAGAAGTTCACCTACACGCAGAGCGCGCCGCCCACGATCCTGGGCTCCGGCGGCTTCTCGGTCACCGGCTCCGCCCTGTCGACCGCCCTGCCCATCACCATCACCGGCACCAACTTTGCCAAGGAGTTGGACGCGACCCACCCGTTGATGTTCGGCAGCCTTGATGCGACGACCGTCGTCGTCGTCAGCGACACCCAGATCACGGCCGTCATCCCGAGCAGCGCCTTGGAAGGAGTCGTCACGGTCGTCGTGAAGAACAAGGACGGGCAGTCGGCCAGCCTCGCCAACTCGTTCCGATACTTCCCGGCCCCGCCGACGATCACGGGATTGTCGGACGACACCGACTCCGTCAACGGCGGCGACAGCACCAACATCAACGGCGGTGGCTTCGAGAAGGCCTTCTCGCCGTTCATCGGCGGCCAGCCCGTCCGCGATGCCAAGTTCAACAACGCCGGCCAGTTCACCGTGGAGACGCCTTCGCACGCCGCCGGCGTCGTCGAAACAGCCATCGTCGACGAGTTCGGCCAGACGGCGACGCTGCCGGCCAGCTTCACCTTCGTGGTCGCCCTCGCGCCGACGATCCTGGACGCCTTCCCGGCCTCGGGCCCCGCCCTCGGCGGCACCGACGTCGTGGTCCGCGGCACCGGCTTCGCCGAGCACGCGACGGTCACGTTCGGCGGCATCGCGGTCCCCGCGGACGACGTCGTCGTGTCGGCGAACGGGCAGAGCATCAACGTGGTCGCGCCTAGCCACACGGCCGGTCCGGCCGTGATCGAGGTCGCCAACCCCGACGGCAAGAAGGTGACCCTCTCGAGCGGGTTCACCTACCTCGGCGCGGGCGGGGCGGTCTCCACCGTCCCGACGCTGTCCACGGTCTCGCCCAACCAGGGCGTCCTGGCGGGCAACACGGCAGTGACCCTCACCGGCACCAACTTCGCCGGCACGCCGACGGTCACCTTCGGCGGCGTCGCGGCCACCGAGGTCACGCTCGTGTCCTCCATGCAGATCACCGCGAAGACGCCGGCCCATGCGGCCGGCGTGGTGGACGTCGTCGTCACCATCGGCACGCAGACCGCCACCAAGACGGCCGGCTTCACTTACACCGACACGCCCTCGACGGGCGGCGGTGGCGGTGGCGGCTCCGGCGGAACGGGCGGCACCGGCGGGACTGGCGGTACCGGCGGCACGGGCGGCACCGGTGGGACCGGCGGCACGGGCGGGACGGGCGGACCCCTGGTCCTGACGGCCGCGGCCATCAAGAACGCCAACGACCGGATCAAGATCACCGTCACCCGCGAGGGCAACGAGAACGTGATCTCCATCGACCTGCCCTCGAGCCGGCCCGCGACGGTGCTCGGCCTGCAGGTCTGGCGCTCCAACAGCCCGTACGACCTAGTGGACGAGATCCCGGCCACCGACACCGAGTTCCGCGACTCCGGCGCCAACGCCAAGGCGACGACGAAGTACCTCGTCACGATGTTCTACGGCAGCACCGCTGCGCTGGGCAAGTTCACCAGCAGCACGGCGCCGGACACCGACGACTACCCCGGCGTCGCCTCGACGGACGGGTCCAGCTCGGACAGCGGCAACGGCTCCTTGCCGACGTGGGCCATCGTGCTCATCGCCCTGGGCATCCTCTTCCTCGTGGTCCTGGTCGCGGTGCTCATCGCCCGCGGCCGCAACCGCGAAGGCAACCAGGCCGCCGCGCAGGGCTACGCCTGGCAGGAAGAGGGCGAGGCCAAGGCCGCCGAAGGCGAATGGCAGCCGCCGGCCGAGGTCCACCAGGCCCGCTGCCCGGCGTGCGCCACGAGCTTCACGGCCACCGGCCAGAAGCCCATCGTGACGGTCTGCCCCGGCTGCGGCAAGAAAGGCATCCTCCGCTAGGCGCCGGTCCCTGACCCTCCCCCTCTCCTTCCCTCCTTCTTCCCTTTTCCCCACCCTATTTTAGGCGCCCCGGCCTTTGTCTCGGCGTGCGGTTCCTGTTCCTGACGCGGGAGCCCCGTCTCTATTCCATGCGGCGGTTTCAGCAGGCCTGCCGCAAGGAAGGGCATGCGTTCGAGACGCTCGACGTCATGGCCTGCAACCTCGTGCTCCACCCCAAGGACCCGCAGCTGTGGTCCGCCGGCGACCCCGTCGAGCGCGGCGACGTGGACGTCGTGGTCCCCCGCATCGGCACCACCGTCACCGACGTCGGCTGCGCCGTCGTCAACCAGTTCGAGGTCATGGAGGTCCCGGTCATCAACACGTCGCGCGCCATCCAGCACGCCCGCGACAAGCTGCTGTCGCTGCAGCTCTTGACCCGCGCCAATGTCGACCTGCCGCGCACGGCCGTGATCCGCACCACGGAGGACCTCGACGAGGCCATCGAGCAGGTGGGCGGCATCCCCTGCGTGCTCAAGCTCCTCAAAGGCACGCAGGGCATCGGCGTCATGCTGGCGGAGAGCCGCGAGGGGCTGGAGTCGATCCTGCAGGCGTTCTGGAGCCTCGACCACATCGTCCTGCTGCAGGAGTTCATCGCGGAGTCCAAGGGCAAGGACGTGCGCGCCTTCGTCGTCGGGGACAAGGTCGTGGGCGCCATGCGCCGCGAGGCGAAGATCGGCGACTTCCGCAGCAACATCCACCGCGGCGGCACCGGCCGCGCCGTGAAGCTCTCCAAGGAGGTCGAGGAGTCGGTCCTCGAGGCGACGCGCGCCCTCGGCCTGCAGGTCGCCGGCGTGGACTACCTCGAATCACGTGACGGGCCGAAGGTCATCGAGGTCAACGCCAGCCCGGGCTTCGAGGGACTCGAGCAGGCGACGGAGAAGGACATCGCCGGCGAGGTCGTGCGCTACGCCGCGCGCTTCGCGAAGGAGGCCCGGAAGTGAAGAAGGACCGCCTCAGCGAAGGCGGCGACATCGGCGAGGAGCGCACGGCCGGGACGAAGCTGCCACCAAAGCCGCCGCCGCCGAAGGTCCCCAAGGGCCTCAAGGACGACCGCTTCGGTGGCAAGCTCGTCAAGCCCGGGGACGTCGTCCAGGTGGACCTCAAGGTCTCGGAGACGGTGAGCCACCAGCCGGGCCGCATCCCGGTCATCATCATCCGGGGAGAGAAACCGGGGCCGACGATGTACGTCACGTCGGCCGTCCATGGCGACGAGATCAACGGCGTCGCCATCGTGCGCCACCTCATCGCCGGTCTCGCCGGGCGCCTCGACAAGGGGACGCTCATCGCCGTGCCCGTCGCCAACCGCTTCGGCTTCGACTCCAACGACCGCTACCTGCCCGACCGGCGCGACCTCAACCGGCACTTCCCCGGCGATGCCAAAGGGCACATGGCCGCGCGCATCGCCGACCACCTCTTCCGCAAGGTCGTGCAGATCTCCGACGCCGGCATCGACCTGCACACCGCGGCCGCCGGCAACGCCAACCTGTGCCACATCCGCGGCAACGCTGACAACTCCCTTGTCAAGGACCTCATGCGGGCGACTGGGGTCCCCGTCCTCGTCCACAGCGACGGCCCGAAAGGCTCGCTGCGCCGCGCCGCCACGGAGGCGGGCGTCCCTAGCATCCTCTTCGAGGCCGGCGAGGCGGGGCGCTTCCACCGCCACGCCGTCGAGATCGGCCACCACGCCGTGCTGCAGCTGCTGGCGGCCGCCGAGATGGTGGAGGGCCGCTTCCGCCGCCCGGCGTTCCAGACGCTCGTGCGCCGATCCGAGTGGGTGCGGTCCGACCACGGCGGCATCGTCGACCTGCGCGTCGAGCCCGGCGACCTGCTTGCCAAGGGCCAGGAGATCGGCGCCATCTACGACCCTTACGGGCACCACGTCGACCACATCGTGGCCGACCGCTCGGGGGTCGTCCTCGGCATCGCCACCGACCCGCTGATCAACCCCGGGATGGCGCTCGTGCACGTCGGCGAGCTTGACAAGACCCTGCAGGCGGCGAAGGACTACGTCGCCACGGGTGGGGACCTCGGATACATCCGCTGGAAGCCGCCGCAGGAGAAGGCGTCGCGGGCGCGCAACGCGAAGCTGGGCGGCAAGGCGCCGGATTCGTAAACGCTGGGCTGTTCTGGCCGCCGGCAGGTCAGCCGCAGAGGGCGCAGAGACCGCGGAGAACCTCTGCGACCTCTGCGCCGTCTGCGTCTGCCCCTGCCCCGGAGGCTACCCGCCCGGGCCAAGTCCCGAAACCGTCAAGTCCCCCAAGAGGTGGCCCAGGTGTCCATGGACTTCCAGCACACCTCCGACCAGCAGCTCGTGCGCAAGACGATGCGCGAGTTCGCCGAGACGGAGGTGGCCGCCGTCGCCCGCCGCATGGACGAGGAGGACTGGTGGTGCGACACGCTCGTGCCGCGCATGGCCGAGCTCGGGCTCCTCGGGATGACGGTGAAGGCCGAGCACGGCGGCGCTGGGCTCGACACCGTGTCGTACAACATCGCCATCGAGGAGATCGCCCGCGTCTCCGGCTCCCTGGCCCTCTCGCTCGCCGCGCACAACGGCCTCGGCATCTCGCAGATCTACACGCAGGGCGACGACGCCCAGCGCGAGAAGTACGTCCGCCCGATGGCGCAGGGCTCGAAGATCGGCGCCTGGTGCCTGACCGAACCCACGGCGGGGTCCGACGCGGCCGGCCTCGAGACGCGCGCCGTGCGCGACGGCGACGGCTGGCGCATCGACGGCGCGAAGCAGTTCATCACCAACGGCCACATCGCCTCCGTCTTCACCATCATGGCAAGGACGACGCCGGTCACGGCAGCGGCCTCCGCGAGCGAGAAGGCGAGGACCATCACGGCGTTCGTCGCGGAGAAAGGCGCGAAGGGCCTCCACCTCGGGAAGAAGGAGGACAAGCTCGGCATGCGCGGCAGCATCACGAGCGCCCTCTACTTCGAGGACCTCTGGGTGCCCGACGACGCCATGGTCGGCAAGCTCGGCGAGGGCTTCATCGGCACCATGCGCACCCTGGACGCCGGCCGCATCGCCATCGGCAGCCTCGCCCTTGGCCTGGCGCAAGGCGCGTTCGACGCGAGCCTGGCGTACGCGCAGGAGCGCAAGCAGTTCGGCAAGCCCATCGCCGCGAACCAGGCCATCCAGTGGAAGCTCGCCGACATGGCGACGCAGATCGACGCCGCGCGCATGCTGCTGACGCGCGCTGCGACACTGAAGGACCAGGGGCAGCCGTTCACCCGCGAGGCCAGCATGGGCAAGCTGTACGCCTCCGAGGTCGGCATGTGGGTGACGACGCAGGCCATCCAGGTCCACGGCGGCAACGGCTACACCCGCGACTACCCGGTGGAGCGCATGTTCCGCGACGTCAAGCTGTGCGAGATCGGCGAGGGCTCGTCCGAAGTCCAAAGGATGGTCATCGCCAAATCTCTTGGCCTGCGTTAGCAGGATCCCAAGAGAGTTGGCGATGCCGAGGCGCCGAGCGCCGAGGGGACTCGGCAGGCCGAAGGCCCGTCGGGCCATCGCCAAATCTCTTGGCCTGCGATAAAAACCAGGAACGCTGCGCAGGAGCCCGGACGCGGCAAGGCTCAAAGCAAGGGCCGGAGTCGCTCGCGCATGGCCTGGGCCCAGTCCCTCCTGTTGGCAGCGTTGCTGCTGGCAGGCTGCGCGGCGGGCCCCGCCGAGGCGCCCCCGGCGCCGGACGTCGAGTTCGGGGCCATGTCGCTGGAGACCGTGCCCCTCGAACCGTTCGAGGCCCGCGGCGTGATCCGCGTCGCTTGGGCCGGTGACCTCTTCGCCGTCCACACCAAGGGCGAAGGCGGGATGCCCGCCATGGCGGTCCGGCAAGGATCCGTCCTTTACACGACGGAGACCGGCATGGGATGGACGAGCCAGGACGTGACCGCCTTCGCGTCCTCCAGCGTGCGCGGCTTCCGCTACCTGGCTTGGGACGTTCCGGCGCTTCTTGAGGAGGGCCGGGTCACCTCGGTGTCGGAAGGCCGCTTCGAGGCAGAATCCGACTTCAACGACCGCAACGGACCGCAGACGGCGGGCATCGTCGTCCTGCACGACGGCCACACGGTGACCGAGGCCAGGGTGACGACTGCCGCCGACCCGGAAAGCCCCTACACGTTGCGGCCGGCGGCCGGCTTCCCCTTCCCCGTGGCCGTCCCATCCCCGTCCCGGCCGGTGGCCGAGGTCCTGCGGATGGACGCGACTGCCCGCGACGTCCATGCCGGGGTCCTCAAGCTGGTCGCCGACTACAGCCGCAACCATGCCGGCTCCTTGCCTGACCGCCTCGACCCCGACGCCTTGCGCGTCGAGATGCTGGCCTCCGGGGCGAGCTGGCCGGAGGGCGCCTACGACGGCCAGCCCCTGCACGAAGCCTCGGCCAGCGGACAGTTCCACTGGGTCCACTGCGCGTTGAACGACGGTGTCTACGAGGGGTACGGCTGGGACGGCGCGGCGGTCCGCTACGCGTTCGGCCGAGGCTGCGCCTAAAAATTCTTGTCGCGGATAGTTCCCCGAGCGGGGACTTACGGGGAATTCTGTGCAAATCTGCACTTGAAACATGCCTCAAGTTTCTTGAAGGGAGGGTGGCGTCGGCGCTCGTCCGGGTGGTGGTCATGGGCGAGGCGCAAGCCTGCCTAGGACAAACCTCGGTCCTGGTGGTTGACCCATTTTGTCCGTTCCGGCCATTGCCCGCGCCTCGCGTAGCCGTATCCTGCCCATCGCCCTGGCCTTCGTGCTTGGCCTGACGGTGATGCCCGGATTCAACCTGGTCCAACCGGTCGCCGCGGCGGCCCCCGCCCCATCGTCCCAGTTCGGCGCCGACGGGCTGGCCTCCTGGACCACGACCTCGAAGGCGAACACGTTCGCCGGCGAGCCATCGATCGGCATCAGCCACAAGGACGGCGTCGTCCACGACGCGCTCTACCAGTCCGGCATCGACACCTACCGCGTGTCTTGGGACGCCAACGGAGTCGGCACCTGGACCGACGTCACCGACCCCGTCGTAGGCCTCGTCACCGCCACCTCCGTCCTCACGGACCCCATCCTCTTCACCGACCACGAGACCGGCCGCACCTTCGCCGGCAACCTCCAGGACGCCGTCTGCGGCATGTTCTCCTACACCGACGACGACGGCGAGAACTGGAACCCGATGGTGGGTACCTGCGCCCTGCCCGCCTACGACCACGAGACGATCGCCTACGGCCCATGGCACGAGCCGAAGCCGGCGCAGGCCGTCCTGTCCGACAAGGCAGCCTACTACTGTGCCCAGGAGGCCGAGGACATCTGCTGGACCAGCTACGACGGCGGCATGACCTTCACGCCCCTGTCGCCGGCCTCCCCTCTCTTGGACTGCGAGAGCACGTTCGGCCACGTCAAGATCGGGCCCGACGGCACCGTCTACATCCCGAACAGCATCTGCTTCGACGCCGGCGGCAACATCCGCAGCGGCTTCATGTTCAGCGAGGACAACGGCCTGTCGTGGGACTACGCGACCGTCCAATCCTCCGCCAGCGGCGCCCCGTTCGACCCGTCCCTCGACGTCACGCCGAGCGGCTGGGCCTACATCGGCAACGCGGAAGGCGCCGGCGCCGGCGGGGCTTACATCGGCCTCACCAAGGACAACGGCGCCACGTGGGAGGACGTCGGCCCCGGGACCTCCAAGTACTACAACGTGGCCACGGAATGGAACGCCGACCACCCGGCGAACGAGGACATCAACGCCGTGGAGTTCGCCGAGGTCGTCGCCGGTGACGACGACCGCGCTGCCTTCGCCTTCCTGGGCAGCAGCGGCAGCGGCGACAAGGGCGCCGACTGCGCCGCCTCCGACCACGTCTGGTACCTCTACGTCGCCATGACCTACGATGCCGGCAAGAGCTGGCAGGTCAGCAAGGCCGACCCCAACCCGGTCCAGCGCGGCAAGATCGCCAACGGTGGGACCCTCGCCGGCAACTGCCGCAACCTCCTGGACTTCAACGGCATCGACCTGGACGCGGAAGGCCGCGTCTACGTCGCCTACGCCGACGGGTGCCTGGCCTGCTCCGCGCCCCAGACCAACGAGCAAGCGACGATCGCCCGCCAACTCACCGGCAAGGGCCTGTACGCTGCCTACGACTCCGGCTCCGGCCCCGTCGGAGGCGAACCGGCGATCTCCATCTCCTCGCCCTCCAGCGGGTCGTCGGTCGCGTCCCCGGTCACCATCTCGGGAAGCGTCGACCGCGACGCCGGCACGGGCTCCGGGCTGTCCGTCGACGCGGGCGGGCCCTACTCGGGCGCCTCAAGCGCCGCCATCGCCATCGCGGCCACGGTCACCGGCGGCACGGCTCCCACCTGCGCCTGGACCGGCGCGGGCGCCACCTTCGGCGACGCGGCGCAATGCTCCACGACCGTCACCTATGCCTCCGCCTCCGGCTCGCCGTTCACCGTCACGGTGATGGCCAGCGACGGCTCCGACTCGGCATCGGACACGGCGACCGTCACCGTCGGCGGCGCCGGGACCCTCCTGGGGACCGACCCCTCGGGCGACACCGCCGCCACCTCGGCCGATGTGTGCCCAGCGCAGACGCCGCCCTGCAACGTCGCCAACGTGGCGGCTGCGCGCGACGGCCTCGACCTCACCTCCGCGTACGTCAAGTCGGATGGCAGCGACGTCGTCTTCACCTTCGGCGTCAAGGACGCCAACAAGTTCTTCGTCGAGCCCAGCGGCGACCCGGGCGCCATCCCGGCCAGCCCCAACGGCGGGCACATCCTGGAGTACCGCCTCAACGTCGGCTTCACCGGACCGACGGGCGACACCACGCCTGACGGCATGGCCCACGACGTGGCCGTCGTGCGCGCCCGTGGCTCTAGCGAACTCAGCGCCACCTACGACCGCAAGGTCCAGGTCGAAGGCGGCTCGCTTTCCGGCGGGCCTCTTTCCCTGGGGACCGAAATCGGCACCGCCACCTGGGACGCGGCGAGCGACACGTTCACCGTGACGTTCCCGACGTCCAACCTCGACTACCTGCCGCCCCTGACGAACCTTGAGGTGACGTCGATGTACGTCATCGAGGGGACCGGCTCGAACAGCATCGTCACGATGGACGAACTGGACAACGTCGCGACCACGACCTGGACGCCATCGACCAACGGCGGCTCCGGCGGCGGCGACCCGACGGCCTGCGCCGCGTACTGGAGCACCGACGTCGACAGCGAGGAGGAGCACCAGGCCGCCGAGGACTGCGACAGCTTCCTGCAGGACACGACCGGCACCGGCGAAGCCTGCGGCCTGTACTCGCAGGATGGCGACGCGAGCGACCCGGTATCGTGCACGCCGGCGGGCAGCGCCGACCTGAACGCGCCCATCCAGTGGCCCCCGGGTAGCAGCTCCGCGGCTCCCCGCCATGGCATCCTCTGGCACATCCTCGACCTGTTCGGGGCGGCGCCCGTGCGCGCGGCCCCCGTCCTGGGCCAGGGCTCCGCGCAGACGCTGTACTTCCACCAGGGCACCGTGCCCGTGGGCAACCTCGACACGCTGTACGCCAACGGCAACGGCATGGACCGCACGGCCCCGACGGCCAGCGAGCCCGCCGCCTTCGGCGCCCAGAACGAGCTGACCAACACGGCCTCGCCGCATACGCTCTCCGAGCCCTGCTGGATCTACGTCGGCGACATCGACCTGTCCGGCGCCCCGATGACGGTCGCCTGGTACGCCTCGTTCGCGGGAGCCGGCACCAGCCCGGGCACGGTCCCGTGGCAGGTGAAGGTCTACGTCGCCACGGGCGCCGCGAACCCTAACCCCGCCACGCCCACGGCCTCCAAGCAGGCCGCCTACGACCTCAGCGCGACGCCGACGCTGCTCACCATGACCATCCCCAGCGTCACCGGCACCGGCGACCACCTATACGTCCAGGTCACCCCGGTCAACGCCGTGACGGGCCTGGCGACCGGCGGCGTCATCCTGTACGACAGCACCGACTATCCCAGCGGCGTCCAGGTCGGCACCAGCACCGGGTCCTCGAGCACAAGCTCGAGCTCCTCCAGCTCCTCCAGCACCTCGACGACCGGCAGCCCGGCCGTCGAGCGCGTCGAGCTCTACGAGGCATCGGCGCTCCTCGGCCACCAGGACGTCACGACGTCGGGCGCCTCGCCCACCGCATCCTGGAGCGTCTCCGGCCTTGACCTCGGCGCCGGCGACCACACCTTGACGGCCAAGTGGTTCGACGCCGCGGTGCCCTCCAGCGGCACGCCGCTCGACACCGCCGACGTGACGTTCACCGTCTCGAACGGCGCCGACCCGTGCGACGCTGACACGACCGACCCCACGATCTCCGCCGCGACGGCGACGGCCACCGGGACCACGACCGCGACGGTCAGCTGGTCCACGGACGAAGCGTCGGATGGCGTCGTCCACTACGGCACCACGGCCGGCTACGGTTCCGATGCCACCGCCAGCGGCACGACGTCACACAGCGCCAGCCTCAGCGGCCTGGCCGCCGGGACGACCTACCACTACCAGGTCGAGTCGACGGACGGGTGCGGCAACACCGCCACGTCCGATGACCAGACGTTCGCCACGGACGCGGACGAGACGCCCCCCACCACGGAGGCCTTCGTCACCATCGACTCGCCGCTGGACGGCGCCTCGCTGGAAGACGCCGCCTTCACGGTGGACGGCACGGCCGGCCACAAGGAAGCCGCCGTCGTGGGCGACAGCAACGGCGACGGCTTCGTCGTCATCGCGGTGCCCGACACGGGCATCAACCCGTACCACCGCGACTTCTGGGAGGACACCTACCCGCGCAACACGGACAGCGACCCGGCCAACGACGTGGACTTCCGCGCCTACCCGGGCACGTACCTGGACGGATTCCCCGCCGCGGTGCCCTCGCTCGACCTGACCATCGACGGCGGCTTCCACCTCGGCGCCGACACCGCGAAGTTCAGCACCGTCCCCACGGGCAGCCTGCGCTGGATCCCCGGCACGAAGATCATCGGCGCGTACGACGCTGGCGATGCGACCACCGCCAACGGCGCCGCCGACACCCTGCCGCTCTTCGACGACGAAGGCACCGGGCTCTTCGCAGGCGGCCACGGCACGGCCAGCTCGAGCGTCGCGGCCGGCAACCTGTTCGGCAGCTGCAAGGAATGCCTCCTGGTCGCCGTCGAGAGCTTCGGCGGCGACGAGTGGGCCTACTCGCAGGACTGGATCGACATCGTCACGGTCAGCGGCGGCCCCGTCGCCAACATCCCGGACGGTTCCGTCGGCATCTTCCCTGACACGGGCCGGTTCTTCGCGCCCGAAGGCCAGCAGGAGGCGGTCGAGCGCGGCGTGAGCCTGCTCTACGCCGGCGGCAACGGCAACGACGGCAACTTCCTCACGCCCGGCCAGACCTACCTGAGCACGGGCGTCGGGCCGGGTTGGAACGTGCGCGTCGGGGCGGTCAACAACGAGCCGTTCCCCTTCCAGGACGGCTCGTACTCGATCGTGCAGTCCAACAAGCCGGTGGACATCTCGTCCTACGGTGCCGGCACCATCCCGGCGGCCTGCAACACGGACTCGACGGGCGACTGCGGCCACAGCGGCACCAGCTCGGCCACGCCCATCACGGCCGGCCACCTCGGTGACCTGATCCTGCACGCCCGCCGGATGCTGGGCGACAATGGCCGCACCGGCGCCTTCCGCGACACCGCCATCAACGCGGGCGTCGTCGCCAGCGGGACCCCCGTCGCCGGCAACCCGTACCTCGAGGACGGGAAGTTCACCCGCGCGGAGGCCTGGTACATCCTGAAGCAGGCCGCCAGCCCGCTCGCGCCCTCGCCCGTGGACTTCAACCACATCGTCACGGTCGGCGTGGGCGCCACGCCCGTCGACTACGCGTACGCCGGCTACGGCGTCGTGGACGACGACGCAGAAGCGCGCGCCATCGCGATGCTCGACGACGGCACGGCCCTGCTGCGCGACACGGCGGACGCGGACACGTTCTTCGCGCTGGACCAAGAGGTCCGCGGCGCGCTTTGGGGCGGATGGGACGACGACGCCGACACCCTGCCGGCGCCCGCGTTGTCCACGCCCATCAGCCTCGAAGCGCTCGGCCTCGAGCCGCTTGACGTGGCCGGCGACTCCGACCTGCTCGCCGATGCCCTCGCCAGCCTGCAGGCACCGGCCCGGGCCCCGGCCATGGCGGCCAGCGGCGCGCTCGGCCCGCCCTGCCTGGGCACCGGCGCGGCCAGCGTCTCGGTCTACCTCGACAGCGTCGCGCCCGCCAACCTGCTGGGCACCGACGCCCTGTCGGGAGCGGACGGAGCCTGCTCGGACGACTGGAGCGTCGACGTCGACCTCACGGGCGCCACGGCCGGCACCCACGCGCTGGTCGCCGTCTACGATGACGGCGCCGACGGCGAGGCCACCGCCCAGGTGGGCATCAGCCTCGACACGATCGGCGTCCTGCAGGACGGCCAGCCGGTGACGGTCACCCTGGCCGCCGCGACCGACCGGTACTACCGGGTCGACGTGCCAGCGGGGACCGACCTGCTGAGCGTCGCCATCGACGGCCCGGAGTGCGACCCTGACCCAACGGTCGGCTGCACGTTCGACGCGGACCTCTTCGTCAAGGCCGGCGCGAAGCCGACCGGGGCCGAGGTCTGCAGCGCGCCGGCCGCGCCCCTCAACGACGCGGACTGCGGGACCACGGTCTGCGCCCCCGCCGAAGGGGACAGCGACGAGGCCTGCGACATGCCTGAGCCGGTGGCCGGCATCTGGTACGTCATGCTCCACCCCTACGCAGGGTCCGGGACGCTCACCTTGGTGGCCGACCTCGACCCGGCGGACATGGACGGCGACGGCGTGCCCGACGCGCGCGACGACGATGCCAATGGCGACGGCGTCCCCGACGAAGTGGGTTCCGGCCTGCCGGACCCGTCCACGGTCGGCGACGGCATGGTGGCGTTCATCCAGCTGCCGACGGACCCGAGCAACACCGCCCCGGTCATCGTGGGCGGCGCGGACCTGACCATCCGGGTCAAGGTCTACACGGGCCCATCCTACGCCCTTGCCAACAGCGGCGCCTACCGCCTGGTGCTGCAGGTCGACTGCGGCGCCCTGCAGCCCACGGTGACCGCCCAGGCGCCGGGCGCCTGCGCCGGCGGCGCGGACACCACCACCCGGACC
>JAXDQQ010000314.1:0-2768 GCA_034667805.1 Thermoplasmata archaeon
GTGCGGCCTTGACGGCCTCGCGGAACGTGCCGTCCGACGCCGCGCCGAGGATGCCCACGACGTCGGCGCCGGCCTTGATGGCGATCTCGGTCTCGAAGGCGCCGGTGTCCATCGTCTTCATGTCGGCCACGATGGTCTTGCCGGGGAACTCCTTCTTCAGGGCGCGCACGGCGTCGAGGCCGCAGGCCTTGATGAGCGGCGTGCCGGCCTCGATCCAGTCGACGCCGCCCGCCACGGCCTCCCGCGCATAGCCCAGCGCGCGGTCGAGGTTGACCTCGTCGAGCGCGATCTGCAGGGCGGGGAAGCGGGCCTCGGCGGCCGGTGCAGCGCCGCGCTTGGCGGCGGCCTTCGCGACCTTGCCGGGGGAAGCCTTGGCACCATGGGGCGCGCGGATGGCCTTGGCCACGCCGAAGCCAGACCCCGGGCCCGTTTCAAGGTTGGGGGCACGCACGCCCGGGCCGCGCCGCTTATCTCGCCCAGGACGATGGCACCGGAGCGCGCATCGCGACGCGCCCCGTGGAGCGAAGCAAGACATGGACCCCTGGACCGTCGGACTCTCGACCCAGACGCCGCTGGTGCGCTGGGGCGGGCATGCGCCCGAGCCGGAGGTCGAGGTGGGTGACGGGCTCGTTGCCCGGTTGCGGCAATACCACGTCAGTCCGGGCGGCGTCAGCCGCATGGTGCTGCAATCCTTGCGGGCCTGGCAGGCCTCCGGGCATCTGCGGGAAGCGCACTGGTTCAGCCTCCAGCCGCAGGGCCCCGCGCGGTTGGTCCTGGATGGGCTGCCCGTCGAGCTGCACCATCTCCGCCTCACGCCCGAGCTGCTGGCCGCCTACGCCCGCACCAAGGAGAAGCTGTGGGCCGACATCCATGGCCTGGCCCCGCAGCCGTTCGACACGGACGACTTCCGCGCGTTCATGGGCTACAACCACGCCACGGCCGACGCCATGCTCCAGGAGGCGCACGACCTCGACGCCGTCTACGTGCACGACTTCCAGCTCCTGCAGGTCGGCGCCATGGTGGGCCTTGCCACCCCGTCCGTCCTGCGCTGGCACGTCCCCTTCGACCCCCGCCTCATCCCGCGCTACACCCGCAACTTCCTGCTCCGGATGATGGAATCCTACGACGCCGTCATCGTCAGCACCCGCCGCGACCTCGAGGGCCTCACGAACGCCGGGTTCCGCGGCACCGTGCGGCAGGTGTACCCGCACACCGAGGCGGCCGACTGGAAGCCGCCGACGGCCGCCGCGGCGCAGGCGTTCGAGGACAACACGGGGCTTGGCGCCGACGAGCCCGTCGTCCTGTGCGTCGCGCGCATGGACCCGATGAAGCGCCAGGATGTCCTCATCGAGGCGATGGCGAAGCTCCGCCACCGGCACCCCAAGGCGCGCGCCGTCTTCGTCGGCAACGGCTCCTTCTCAGGGTCGAAGGCGGCGGGCCTCGGCCTGTCGAAGTCGGACCGCTGGCGCTCGCACCTCGAGCACCTGGCCAAGACGCTCGGCGTGCACGACCGGACGACCTTCACGGGTTGGATGCCAGACGAGCTGGTGGCGGCCGCCTACGCCCGCGCCGACGTCCTCGTCCTGCCGTCCGACATCGAGGGCTTCGGCCTGACGCCGTTCGAGGCGTGGGGCTACCGCAAGCCCTGCGTCCTGACGACGGGCTGCGGCGCCTCCGAGGTCGTGCACGACGGGCTCACGGGCCGCACCGTCCCGCCCAACGATCCGGAGGCTCTTGCCGAGGCCTTGGACCGCCTGCTGTCGCATCCCGAGGAGGCCGCGCACATGGGCGAGGCGGGCCGCATCGCGCTGCGCGGCTTCCAGGCCACCGATGCGGCGGCGCACGAATGGGACGTCCTCGAGGCGGCCCGCAAGCGCTTCGAGAGGCAGCGATGAAAGGCGCCGGCCGGAGCGGGGACGCGGGCCAGTCGGGGGACGCCGGCCACGCGGGCCAATCGGGCCAGGCGTTCGGCGTCGTCGTCACCGACCTGGACCGCACCTTCACCGCGGTCGACCTGTCGCTCGACCCGGAGGCGCTCGCCACCGCGCGGCGCCTGCGGCAAGCGGGCGTCGTCTGCATCCTGGCCACCGGCCGGCGGGCGCAGGACCTGGCGGGCTGGCCAGCTTTGCAGGAGGCCTTCGATGGCTTCGTCCTGGAATGCGGCGCCGTGTGGGGCCGCTGGGGCGACCTGCGGGTCACGAGCCCGCACACAAGCGGCGTGCACGCGGTGGCCGCTGCGTTGGCCGCGCAAGGCTGCGACGTCGAGGAAGGCCTCGCGTCGTGCTCCCTTCCGGCCGACTGGTCGGACAGGCTCGAAGCCCGGCCCGAGCGGCCGCTCGTGTCGGTCCAGCCCAACCGCGACCGCATCGACGTCGTCCCCGCCGGCGTCGACAAGGCGGCCGGCCTGCGGCGGCTGCTTGACCACCTCGGCTTGGCCGGGGCGCGCCTGCTCACCATCGGCGACGGCGAGAACGACCTGCCGGTCTTCGCCATCGCCGACCGCGCGGTGGCCGTCGCCAACGCCGCGGCCGTCGTGCGGCAGGCCGCCGACCTGGTCGCGCCGCGGCCGGCGGCGGCCGGGTTCGTGTGGGCCGTCCGGTCGCTGGCCGCGGCGCCCCTCGAGGAGGCCCCGTGAACGACCAGCTGCTGCTCCTCATGGTCGCAGCGGCGGGCGTCGGCGTCGGCCTTGCCGTCTGGACGATGGCGCGGCTGGGCGCCCGGCTCACGGCGCGCACCAAGGGCACGTGGGACGACATGGTCGCCCAGCG
>JAXDQQ010000315.1:0-12182 GCA_034667805.1 Thermoplasmata archaeon
CGCCCTTCTTGGTGGTGCCCAACAGGGGGTGGTCGAAGGCCGCCTCGTCCTTGGCCCAGTCGTCGTTCTCCGTCGCCAGCGTGTACGTCGCGCCGTCCTTGGCGACCACGATGGAGCAGAACGTTCCCTCCATGGTCTGCGTGCCGTGAGTGACCTGCCACTCCCAATATTGGCCGACCTGCCAGTCCGGGGCTGGGATTGACTCCAAGGGGACCAGTTGCCGCCCAGGCTCGGGGCCGTCTGCCGCGGCATCGGGGCCGGCAGCGGCGGGCTTGTTGCCGGCGCAGCCTGCCAACAGCAGGACAAGGAGCACCAACAGGGACGCCGGGCGGAGCATGGCGAAGCCAGCCGGCGACGTGGGCTTCAATCTTGCCGTCAGGTCATCGAACACTGGCCATGGGGATAGTCGAGGCGTGGCCGACGCGCATCAAGGGACGAGGCCGATGGCGCGCTGGACCAGCTCGTCCCACACGCCGTAGTCCTTGGTCGAGATCTCGCGCACCTCGACCTGGGCGTCGACGCCTGCCTTGCCGAAGAACCGCCGCATCTGGTCGGCCAGAAGCTCGGGTTGCGTGGACTCGGGGATGCGGGCGCGCAGGTGCACGACGCCGGCCTCCATGTGGGTCCACGGCGCCCCGAAGCGGTGCTGGAACTGCACGATGACCTGGGCGCCCGGGTTGTGCATGAACATCGACGCCCGGATGCGCATGCGGCCCATCCACGACCGGGCACCGTCGTTGCGCTCGAGGGTCTCGACGTCGTACGACCGCGCCAGGCGGCGCAGCAAGGCGTCCACGTCCGCGGCCGGCGCGCCCCGGATGAGCGCGACGGAGGGATGGACGAGGTCGTCGCCCGTGACGACCGCCGGCTCGCTGATCAGGTCCACGGTCGAGCCGGGGACGTTGAGCGTGAAGGCCGCCAGCGGCGTGTCCGCCTGGGGGTACTCCACGACGACGAACGGTTGGCCGGGCACAGGGGTCAAGCGCCTCGACAGGCCAAAAGGGTTCGGCTCAGGTCAACCGGCCTTCAGCCGGCGTAGTGCAGCCCGGCCGCCTTGTGGTCGAGGGGGCCCAGGTCCTTGTGGTGCACGTGCGCGTCGACGACCTCGAAGACGACGGTGGCGTGGTCCCCGAGCTCCAGCACCTGCCTCGACCGCAGCTCCAGGCTCGCCGGCAGGTCCGGCAAGAGGGGGCAACCCGTCGCCTCCCCATGCGTCACGGCAAGTGGGCCGGCCTTTCCATCGGCGACTGCGACGTGCTTGAAGAACGGCTTGACGAGGTCCTTCTGCCCCGCGCCGAGGAGGCTGACCGCAAGCACGCCGGTCTCCTTGACGCCCTTGAACGCCTCGCCTTCGCGGTGCATCCCGAGGACGACGAGGCAGGGCTCGAAACTCGTCTGCGTGAACCACGACACCAGGCTCACGGCGGTGTGGCCGTCGGCGTGGCGGCTGCCGGCGAGGTAGAGGCCGTACGGCACCAGGCGCAACGCGTGCTTCTTGGCGGCGGGGTCCATCGCGCCGGCCAAGCGGCCCCGCCACTTGAGCTTCGGGGGGCCTTGGATTCAGCGGATACCTTTGGCAACTTTGACCGATGCGCCGTTCGCCGAATCGAGCTGATTCAGAATCGGCTCAATTTGCCGAAGCCCGCATCTCGGATAGTTGCCTAGGGAATCTGGTCAATCCCAGGTCCCCCACACAAGTCGTTGATGCTACAACGCAATCGTGGCGACGACGAGCACGGCAAACGCGGGGACCGCGCTGGCGATGAAGTTGACGTCCTGCTTCGACAGTGGACCTGGATGGTCTGCGTCGCGTTCCAGGGTCGCCCCCAGCACCGAGTCGAGCTGGCAGCCGAGGAAGCCCGCCACGGCCGGGATCCACGCCAGCGCCATCGGCAGGTCGAGCAGGAAGAAGGCCGCCGCGGCGATGGCCAGCGCGCCGGCGGCCGCGGCCATCTGCCCGCCGAGGCTGACGGCGCCGTTGGCCCCGACGGGCAGCGGGCCGAAGGGCGGCAGGATGCGGGTGGCGTGGCTCGACAGGACGCCGATCTCGGACGCCACCGTGTCGGCCGTGACGGCCGCCAGGGCGGTGGCGAAGGCGAGCGCGGCGGCTTGCGCGGGCACCAAGGGCGCGAAGAGCAGCGCGAGGGCGGCGAGGCCGGGCCCGAGGCCGTTGCCCAGGACGTTGCCGACGCCGCGCTCTCCGCCGGCGGCCTCGGCCACGCGGCGCTCCGTCTTGCGGCGGTAGCCGATGCGCGTCGTGGCGACGCCGATGACCGGGAACAGCGTCATGAGCACGAGCCACCCGACGCCGCCGAGCAGGGCGACCTCGAGGCCGAGGAAGAACGAGGCCACGGCGCCGAGCAGGTCGAGGGCGCGCACGGCGTAGGCGAGGATGGAGAGCCCAACGAGGCCGAGCGTGATCACCGCCAGCCAGGGGTCCAAGCCGTCACCGGAACAGGATGGGCTGGTTCCAGTCCTGCACGTCGATGACGACGAGCAGGCGGCCGGAGCCGTCCGGGTGGGGCGCGACGTAGCCGACGCGGCCTTCGGCCAGGACGACGCCGTCGGGGGCCGGGCCGGGCGACGTCAGCAGCGCCTCGATGCCGGAGTCGGCGTCGGTCAGCGCGTAGGTGAAGTTGTCCAGCATCGGCAGCACCGTGCGCCACGTGCGCAGCGGCGTGCCTGGCGTGAACGGCTCGGGGCTGCCCTTGACGCGCACGGACTCGCCGGGCACGGCGCTTGCCAGGTCGGACCCCGGGGCGACCTCGCCGTCGTGGACGAGGATGGCGCCGAGGACGGCCGAGCCGGCCATGAGGGCGATGCCGAGCGCGGCCAAGGCCGGGCTGCGTACGTTCAACCGGTCACCCGATGGGCGATGGCCGAGGGGGGTTTTAGGCGGTTGCGGCCGCGGCGGCCGGGGCTGCCTCGTCGGCAGGGGCCTTGGCGGGCTTGGCCGGCTTGCGCGGGGCGGCCCCAGCCTCGATGTTGCCGAGGGCGCCCAGGTCGAGGCCCTCGATGTCGATGTGGCAGGGCGTGGCGACCTTGTTGTAGGCCTTGCGGAAGGCCTCCTTGGCGGCGGCGACGCCCTTGACGGTGACGCGGACCTGGAGGATGGGCTGGCCGGCCTCGACGCGGGCGGCGGTGCCGATGGCCTTGCCGAAGGCAAGGCGCATGCCCATCGAGACGCGGTCGGCGCCGGCGCCCGACGCCTGCTTGTTCTGGCGAAGGACGTGGTGCGGGTAGACGCGGACCTGCAGGTGGTAGTTCTCGCGGCCGATGCCGGCGTCGAGGGCACGGACGGCCGTCTGACGCATGGCCTCGAGGGCCGTGTGGCGGATCTGGCCGCGCTCCTCGGCGATGAGGGTCAGGCGGATGGGGAAGTCGCCGGTGGCGATGCCCGACTCGAACTGGATGATGCGGTTGCCCGGCACGCCGCCCATGTACTCGCGGCGGGTGTAGGCGTGCTGCATGATCTTGCGGTACATGCGTCCGGGGTTCTTCGCCATGGCAATCCCTCTTGGGCTTGTTCGGCGACAAGGGGGCTGTATTTAGCCGTTGGGCAGCCGCGGACGAGGCGGCAGGACCATGTCCCAGATTGCGCCATGCCGCGGCATGGTCTTCGAGATCACGGGCCTGCTGATCCTGTTCCACGTCCTGTTCGCGTCCCTGTGGTTCGGCGGCGCGGTCTACCAGGTCCGCGTCGTCGGGGGCACGCTCATGCAGGCGGGGCCCGCCGCGTCCGGATTCATGCTGGCCCTGGCCCGCCGCGGTGGCATCGGGAAGTACTTCGCCGTCATGGGCGCCCTCACCATCGTCTTCGGCGGCATCGTCTACGGCCAGGAGAAGGTCTCCGACCACGCGTTCGACATGGCCGGCGGCTTCCTTTGGCTCACGCTGGGCGCCATCATGGCCGTGCTGGCCTACCTGCACGGGCTCCTGGTCCAGCTGCCGACGGAACGCAAGTGGCTCGCCGTCTGCAACGGCGTCAAGGGCGCCCCGACCAAGGAGCAGGGCGAGCAGATGATGGCGCTGGGCATGAAGCTCGGCAAGGGCGGAGCGGTCTCGACGGCGATGATCGGCGTCGCCATGCTCCTGATGCTGATGCACCAGGTCCTCGTGTGACCCTGAGCCTCCCGAGCCCGAGCGCGCAAGACTCATAACAGAGGCCCAAGTGGCGCGGCCAGCGCAGACTTGGGGAGCCCTGCGGAAGTCCCTGCGCGGGCTCATGGTCTAGCGGTTATGACAGCGCTCTCACACAGCGCAGGTCACCGGTTCAAATCCGGTTGAGCCCACTGCCGTCGTCACGGACAACGGCTAAATGGGGTCCCCAAGTCGGCGCACCCAGCATCCGGGCCTTCGGGACCGGGTGGTGGCATCGAAGTAGCAGCCCGCCCGGTTAGTGTAGCGGCCTATCATGGGACCCTGTCACGGTTCCGACCTGGGTTCAAATCCCAGACCGGGCGCATCCTAGCATGCCATCGTGCCAGGCGGCCGTGGTCGTCCACCTTCAATGGGCGCCGGCCGTCGATCGTGGACCTTGCCCCAACCGTTGCTCGGGTTGACCCATGGAAACGGCTTGGGCCGGGAAGCTCAGGCTGAAGATCGCGCCTTGGCCGGGCGCCCCTTGGGCCCTGACGTGACCGCCGTGCCGCCCGACGATCCGGCTCACGGTCGCCAGCCCGATACCGGTGCCCTCGAACTCCTCGGCGCCGTGCAGGCGGTGGAACGGCTGGAAGAGCTCACGGGCGTGCGCCATGTCGAAGCCTGCGCCGTTGTCCTCGACGCGGAAGCCCCGGACGTCGGCCGAGACCGTGATGCGCGGCTGTGCCGTGCGGCCGGTGAACTTCCAGGCGTTCCCGAGGAGGTTCTCCAAGAGCATGCGCAAGAGCCCGGCGTCCGCCACGACCTGCAAGCCCGGCGCCACCGTCCAGGCGACTTTGCGGGCCGGGTCGCGGGATTGCAGGGTCTCCAGGACGGCGGTCGCCGTGGCGCTCACGTCGACCACCACCGGGGTCAGGCTGACCGTGCCCAGGCGCGACAGCGACAGGATGGAGTCGATGAGGTGGCCCATGCGGATGGCCTCGTCGGCCATCGTGCGCAGCAGTTCCTTGGCGTCGGGCGGCAGGGAGTCGCCATGCTTGCGCTGGAGGATCTTGCTCATGCCGTTGACGGCGCGCAGCGGGGCGCGCAGGTCGTGGCTGATGGTGTAGCTGAAGGCCTCGAGTTCGCGGTTGGCGGCAGCCAGCAACGCGGTGCGCTGGTCCACGAGCCCTTCAAGGTCGTCGCGGTGGCGGCGCAGTTCGCCCTCGGCGGCGTGGCGTTCGATGGCGGTCGCCAGCAGGTTCGCCACGGCCTGCAGGAAGTTGACGTCGTCCTGGTTGAACGTGCGCGCGTTGCGGGAGTGCACGCCGAGGATGCCGAAAGGGCGGCTGCGGCCGCGCACCAGGACGCTCATGCCGCTCACGACGCCGTGGTCGTGCAGGAGCCCGGACGGGTCGAAGCGCGTCTCCGAGCGCAGGTCCGTGACGAGGACGGGGCCCTGCGAGTTGAGGGTGAAGCCGGCTTGCGAGTTCATGCCGGACGAGACGCGGGCCGAGCCGACCAGGCCGGCCTCCCAGCCCACGCCGGCGCGCAGCAGCAGCGTCCGGCCGTCCGGGTCCAGCTGCATGACCTTGCAGAACTCGACCTCCATCGTGGCCGCCACGTCGCGCACCGCCGCCGCGAAGAGGTCGTCCATGTGGGGTCCCGTCAAGGCGTGTTGGCCGAGCAGGGCGACGGCGGCCTGCTGCAGGTTGCGCTGGCGCAGGGTCCGCTCCACGCGGTCGCGCTCGACGGCCAGGGCCATGAGGTTGGCCACGGCCTGCAGGAAGCTGGTGTCCTCCGGCGTGAAGGCGCGTGGTGTCTTCGTGTGGACGCCCACGACGCCCCAGGATTGGTTCCTGCCGTGCACGATGACGCTCATGCCGCTGACCGCGCCCGACTCGATGACCAGAGGCTGCACGGTGAAGCGCCGCTCCGTGAGCAGGTCGGAGCAGACCACCGGGTCCGCCGAACGCACGGTGTACTCGGCTTGCGAGGCGCCGTCGACGACCTCGTCCAACAGGAAAGAGGCGGGCCCTGCCGCATCGGGGGGCCAGCCGAAGGCGCCGCGAAGGCGGAAGCTCCCGCGGTCGGCGGCGATCTCCAGGACGGAGCAGAACTCGGCGCCGAGCGTGCCGGCCGCCTCGCGGACCAGCAGGTCGAGCGTGCTGCTCAGGTCGCGGCTGGCCAGCGCCTCGAGGCCAAGCCGGACGATGGTCGCCTGCTGCAGGGTGCGGGCCTCCAGGATCTGCTGCGTCGCGCGTTGGGCCTCGATGGCCTGCGCCAGCTGCGCCACCAGGTCGGGCGACCCACGGGGCTGCTCGTGCCGCTGCCGTTGGCGGTGGGCCACGACGGCATTGAAGACTCCTGCGGCCGGCTCGGCGGCCGAGGTCTGGGCCTGGGCTCCGTCGGCCGGCGCACCGTCGAGTTCCGGCCGCATCAAGTGACCCCATCAGACACAGGGACAGAAGACTGGGGCATGCCCCCGAACATCTCTGGTCTCGCCGAGCGGACGATGCGCTGCACGGCGTCGCTGAAGGCGTCGAAGTCCACGGGCTTCTGCACGTAGGCGTCCACGCCGAGGATGGCGCAATGCTCGATCTCCTCAGGTCGGTTCCCAGAACTGAAGACGACGACGCGCAGGTCCCGCCAGTCGGGGCGGTCGCGGATGCGGCGCAGGGCCTCGAGGCCGCCCAGCCTCGGCATCTTGAGGTCAAGGACGACGAGGTCGGGACGCGCCAGCTCGAGGGATTCGAGCAGTAGGACACCGTCAGCGACAAGCGTGAGGCCTTGCCCTGGCCCGGGCGCCTCGACAGACTCTTGGATGAGCAGTCGATCCTGGGCGTTGTCCTCGGCCCACAAGATCACGGGGTGGCTGGGCATGGAGGGCCCGTTCAGCTTGCGGGCGCGCGCGATGGCGAGGGCGCCGCGTGCGTCGGGTTCGCCAGCTTGGCGATCCCGACCCAGTACTCCTGGATGCCACCGACGACGACGGTGAGCTCGTCGAGGTCCACGGGCTTGACGACGTAGCCGTTCGCCTGCAGGCTGTATGCGCTTGCCACGTCGGCTTCGGCGGGCGAGGAGCTCAGGATGACCGTGGGGATGCCGCGCAGGTCAGGGGCCGACTTGATCTCCGCCAGGACCTGCAGGCCGCCCTTGCGCGGCATGTTGAGGTCGAGCAGGATGAGGTCGGGGCGGGGCGCGTCGTGGAACTCGCCTTGGCGGCGCAGGAAGTTCATCGCCTCGACGCCGTCGCGGGCGGAGTGGAGGCGGTTGGCTACGCGGGAACCCTCGAGCGCCTCTTGCATGATGCGTGTGTCCGCCGGGTTGTCGTCGATGAGGAGGATTTCGGTAGGGCGTGTCATGGGGTCCACTCGTTTCGTCCATGGCCTGCGATGGTCGTAGCCTCCCCACCCATCCGAACATCTGCGGCTGCCGCCGCGTGCACCCGAACATCTCCGGCTGTGCGCCGCTGCGCGCAGTCCCCTACTCGATCCGCTCGAACTCGTGGTAGGGCTGGATGTCCTGGTTGAAGCGGGCGCCCGGCGAGGCCGACGTCGCGAGCTTCGTGTAGTCGTCGCGCGAGACGCCGAAGTAGCGGTAGATGGTGCCGTTGCGGAACTCGACGACCAACGCGGTGTCGGCTTCCTCGTAGCGCAGGCGGGCGATGGCCTTCGACTGCGGCAGCTCGATGGTGAACGCGTCGGGCTTCGGGGCGCCGCTCGGCGGCTTGGCGGGGGTGGCCCAGGCTTCGGGGAGCTCGGGGGCCACGCGTGCCGATTGGACGCCTGGGAGGATGAACCTTGCCTGGCCTACTTCTTCGAGCCCTTTGGACGAGGAAGACTTACGCCTTCTTCTGGTCGAACAGGCTCGCGAGGTGGATGTGGTACGCGCCGTCGCGGTGCACGACGATCGGGTTGCCCTCCAGGAGCGCGCCGACGTCGATCTCGTACTTGCCCGGCTTGAGGATGTTGACGGTGTCCGGCTGCGCGGGGGCCTTGGCGGCTTCCTTCAGCTCGGCCTCGATGCGCGCCTTGGCCGCCTCGACCTTGGCGTGCACGACGTAGGGCTGCACTTCGGGGTTGTCCCACATCGGCCCGGAGTTCTTCTCGGCGCGGGCCTGCGTCTCGGCGGCCTGCTTGACGAGTCCGCGCAGGTCGGCCGGGCGCAGAGAGCCCGACTTGACCTTCTCCTCCAGGTCGCTGTTGCCCTCGGCAGAGGCCTTGAGGAGCTCGGCGACGACCTGGCGCAGGTCCTTCTGCGCGCGGTTGGCCAGCGCCATGCGCTCGGCCTCCGGCAGCGCCTCGTGCGTGTAGAAGAACCGCGTGCCTTTGCACTCGGGGCAGCCCTGCAGGATGGCGCTCGAGCCTTCCGGGAACAGGTGCCCGCAGGCAAGGCACTGGTGGGCCACGCTACGCCTCCTTCACGCGGAGGACGCGGAATGCGCGGAAACAGGTTCCGCGGCTTCCGCGAGTTCCGCGTGAAGTCGGGCGCATCGTTTCAGGCTCCAGCGGCCTTGGCGTCCTTGTCCTGGCCGATGATCTGCGTGACGATCTTCTGGTTGTCCTTCGAGATGAGCTTGAGCAGGCTGGCGGGGCCGATGACGGCCATGCGGGGGCGCGGTCCGCCCATGGCGACGCGCTGCAGGAGGTTCTTGCCGCGGTCCATGCCGTAGCTTTGCATCTCGATGCCGATGAAGTGGTCGGGGTCGATCTCGCGCATCGTCTGCTCGATGAGCTTGGCCTCCTCGTGCGGTGTGAGGCCGCGTTCGAGGACGAGGACCTTGCCGGCCTCGACCTCGTCGAGGATGAAGCGGATCTTCTCCTCGGTGCCCATCTTCTCCACGGTCTCGTGGCTGATGAGGTGGATCGCGGGCGCGGCGGCCACGAGCTGCTGGGCGACCGTCCCTGTCGGCGGCGGAGGGGGGCTCATCAGGTCACCTGAAGTGCTTCGTGATGGCCTCGTAGAGCGCATCCATGTTGGTGCCCTCGCCGGCGGAGACCGGCACGACCGGGTGCTGCGGGAAGGCGGCCTTCAGCGTCGCGGGGCTTGCCTCGGGCAGATCGATCTTGTTGGCGATGATGATCACCGGCAGCTTGCGGGCCTCAAGGTTGCCCAGGATGGTGACGTTGACCTGCGTGAACGGGTCCTCGGCGCAGTCCATCACCAGAAGGACGCCGTCGACGTCGTCGAGCCAGCGGATGGCCTCGATGACGCCCTCTGTCGCCTCCTTGGCGCGGCGGCGGGCCTCCTCCTCGTCCATGCCGTGGTCCTCGACGAACTCGTGGAAGTCGATCTGTGTGGCGATGCCGGGCGTGTCGATGACGTCGATGTGCAGGCGCGAGCCGTTGGACTTGAGCTCGATGTCCGCCTTCTTGCGGACGCGGCGCGTCTCGTGCGGGACGGGGCTGGCGGAGCCGACGGTCTCGCCGGTGAAGTCGCGGGCGATGCGGTTGGCCAGGGTCGTCTTGCCGGCGTTCGGCGGGCCGTAGATGCCGATGCGGGCATGCTTCTTGCCGAAGATGCCCCCCAGCCACTTCTGGAGGCTCGCGCTCATGAGCTTCAGCAAGGCTGCGCCTCCGGTACTTGTGCTCCCATCCGGCCCACAAACCTCGGGAACCAGGGATAAGGGTTGCTTTCCGATGCGACGCATGGACTGGTGGTTGCGCCTGGCCGGCCCTGCATGACCCGCCGGGAAACCCGGGAAACGCGGAAAACCCCTTGATGGTTTTCCGGGTTTCCCGCGTTTCTCGGAAAGGGTCCGGCGGCGGGACTTCAGGCGGCCGAGTTGTTCTTCTCGCGCTGCTGGAACGTCTGGTTCATCGCGGTCTCGGCCAGGTCGATGGCGTAGCCGCGGGTGCGGTCGATGGAGTCCGCGATGAGGACGAGGGGACCGACCGATTCGTAGTCGAGGCCGCGAACCAGGGCCGGGAAGGTCTTGCGCCACTTGGCGGCCTCCTCGCCGCGGTCGGCGGCGGCGCTCGCGGTGTCGAAGTCAGGGCGCTTCAGGCTGGTGAAGGCGTCGTCCCAGATCTTGCGCACGGTGTCGGCCTGCGCGACCAGGCTCTCGATGACGGTCTTGGGGACGGTGTCGCCCTTGAGCTCGACGACGTTCTGGCAGATCTTGGCGGCGTGGTCGCCCATGCGCTCAAGGGCGCGTGCGGCGAGGAACAGGTTCAGCGCCTCGGCGGGGCGCACGGAGAGCTTGGCGGCCAGTCGCGGCTGCTCGAGGAGCGCGTGCATCTGCTTGGAGACCATCCACAGGAGGCGGTCGAGCTCGTCGTCGCGCTGCGCGACGCTGTGTGCGGCCTCGACGTCGCGCGCCTGCAGGGCCATCACCGCGTCGTCGTACATGATGCGGGCGATGCGCTGCATGCGCGTGAGCGTCTTGCGCAGGTCCATGTCGGCGACGCCGACGAGGTCCTGCAGGATCATCGCGTTGGCCGACTCCTCGAGGATCTCGACGCCGACCAGGTCGCGCGTGATGTCGCGGACGATCTGGCGGACCTTGGGGTCCATCTTGTGCGCGGAGCGGATGTGGATCTCGTCGGCGCCGGCGAGGTACGCGCCCACCAAGCGCCGAACGACCTCCTCCTCGGACGGGAGGTCGGGCAAGGTGACGGTGAGCGTCCGGCTGGCGATCTTGCCCTCGGAGTGCGGGATGAGCAGCAGGGAGCCGTCAGGCTCCTCGTGGATGGCGACGGTGTCGGAGCGCCCGAGGCCGGTGCGGTCGACCCATTTCTTCGGCAGGCTGACGACGTGCGTCGAGCCGCCGGTGACCTGGATCTTCCTGAGTTCCATGACCATAGACCAGGTTCCTCCTTGGTTCAGACCAGCCCCTAGAGTCTATATAGACTATTGTCGGCTCAGAAACAGGGGAAAAGACGGGAGAAGCGACGGAAGGAGAACGGACAGGGAAAGACAAGAGAGGGGGAAGGAGGAAAGGGGAAGGGAAGAAGGACAAGCGGCGCGTCGTCAGGCGGTGCGGCGGCGCAGGACCATCAGGGCCACGACGACCATGCCGAGCACGGCGATCGGCGCGAGGCCGGGCGCGTCCTGCTTGACGATGGCCGGCGATCCCGTGACTGTCACGGTGGAGACCGAGGCGGGCGTGGCCGTGGTGCCCTCGACGTCGAAGAAGCCGGTGTAGTCGCCCGAGGTGACCTTGTGCTGGCCGGGCGTCGTCGGCGCGAACAGGCTGACGATGAGCGTCGCCACTTCGTTCGTGGCCAAGGTCGGCGTGCCGCGCGCGTCGACCGCGACGCCGTCGAGGCTGGTCTTGACCAAGGCCGAGCCGACCTTCGTCGTCGGGTTCTTCACGACGATGTTGACCTGGAACATCTCGCCGGGAGCGACGACCTTCTTGGAGAAGGTCAGGCCGTCGACGACGGGGCCGGGGTTGCCCACGAGGGCCGGGATGTCGGCCATCGGGTTGGGGACCGACGAGGTCAGGCGCACGTCGCCTTCCTCGGGGCCGACGCCGCCGGCGGCCGCGTCCAGGTCGACGTTGAGGTACCAGCCGCTGCCGTACTCGTGGACCATGTTGGCCGTGTAGAGCGACTTCGGGACAACGGAGACGCCGATTGAACCGGAGTCGGCCAGCTCGCTGAGGACCATGTTGAGGTCCGGGTCGGAGCCCTGCACCTGGGTGCCGGCCGTCATCGCGCCGCAGGCGGTGTGGCGGAGGTCGCCGACCTCGGCGCGCGGCGGGACGGCGCCCGTGTTCATCACGTCGAGGTAGACGGTGTCCGTCTTGCGGATCGTCGACTCGAGCGTGCCCTGGTTGAGGACACGGATGGCGTGGGCCGCCGTCGGCAACTGCACGGCGGGGACCGCGGGGACGGCGCCAAGCTGGCTCAGGACCTTGAGGAAGTCGGGGTCGGTGATTTTGACGGCAGTGCCCGGGGCCAGCGAACCGAAGCCAGTGATTCGGATGTCCTTGGCCTGCGACATGCCGCACGTTGGGTTGGGGGCCGCGCCGCTGACGGTGTCCTGGCGGATGGCCAGGTAGACGGTCTCGCCCGGCGAGACGGCGACATTGGCGTCCATGTCGAGGAAGCACGGGATGAACACCTTGGCGAAGGTCGCGGGTGCCGCGAAGG
>JAXDQQ010000316.1:0-3398 GCA_034667805.1 Thermoplasmata archaeon
TCCCGCAAGGAGATCGGCCGCACGTACCGCTTCATCGCCCGCGAACTGAAGCTCAAGCTGATGCCGACGGCACCCCAGGACTACATCCCGCGCTTCTGCAGCGAGCTGAAGCTGTCGGGCGACGTCCAGGGCAAGACCGTCGACATCCTGAAGCAGGCGCAGGACAAGGAACTGACCAGCGGCCGCGGGCCCACCGGTGTCGCGGCAGCGGCCATCTACATCGCGAGCATCCTGAGCGGCGAGCGCCGCACGCAGCGCGAAGTGGCGGAAGTCGCTGGCGTGACCGAGGTCACCATCCGCAACCGCTACAAGGAACTCGCCGAGCGCCTCGACATCGACATCGTCCTGTAGGCAGGACGACGCAAGGGCGCAAACCGCTAAGGCCAGCGCCAGCCCTGCCGGGTCGATGCGCGCCCTCGTCGCCGTCGCCCTGCTTGCCCTGACCGCCCTTGCCGTCCCCGTCTCCGGGGAGTGGGTGGGCCACTGCGTCGCCCAGGATGCCTGCACCAGCATCGACGCCGGCGAGGACTCGACCTGCGTCTACGACGGCCAAGGCCGTGGCACGGCCCTCGTCGTCTGCACCGACGGCCGCGACGTCACCGTCACGCGTTGCGAGGCCGGTTCGGGCTGCCGCCAGTTGGTCTAGTGGCCAAAAACGGAGCTAGGCGCAGCCCGGCCGGACGACTCGCCCTTGAGCCGTAGCCCGCCGCACCGAACGATGTGCAAGGGGCTATGGTGCGCAGCGGCCATCAAGGGTCGATGGCCCGTCGCTTGGGGTTGGCTTGGCTTGCCGTGGCCGTGCTCCTGCCACTAGCGGGCTGCAGTGGCGGCGGCGACGAATGCGAGCCGCTGCACGGGCGCGCCGTGGTGCAGGCCATCTCGGGGCGCGACGCCAACGTCCTGCTCGACGACGGGCAGCCGGCCGTCCTCCACCTCTCCGCCGCCGTGTTCGTCAGCGAGGCAGGCCAATGCACCCGGACGGGCCCCGAGGGCGTCCGCGTCGGCGACGTGCTGACCTTCGAGGTCGATGCGTGGGCCGAGTCGTATCCCATGCAGGGATGGCCGGAGACCACCGTCGTCGTGCGTTGACGAGGGCGCCGGTCCAGCTACGCCCAACAGGGATTTCGCGAATCCCACGAATGGGCGCCGCCTGCGCGGTTCGATTCCATTCGTGGAATCCCTGTTTCGTCGTGGACGCGCGCTAGACCGTGATCTCTTGGTCGATGGGGCAGATGTAGACGAATCCGCCGCGGCAGACGAGCGCCGAGACTGTGGTGCCGTCGCCGTCATGCTGGACGCCCGCAGCGACGCCGACGCCGCCGCAGTCCGAGCATCCAGCGGGTTCGATCGTGTAGACTTGGACCGCGACGCCGACGCAGTCGCCGCAGCCGTCGGAGGGCAGGGTCGGCTGCACGCCGGCGCCGACGCAGACCGGGGGACATTGCGCGGCGGTCGCCGACGGGGCCAGGACGGTCAGCAGGGCAAGCGAGGCCAGGAGCGCGAAGAGCAGGCGCATGGCGTGGCCGAACCAGCGGTCCCCGTTGAGGCTTGTTGGGCGGGCCCGACTTGCCGAACCCGTCTCAAGCTGCCGGCGCCTGGCCGGCCGCGAACTGCGTGAGGATGCGGCCGAAGACGGTGAGCTCGAGGGTGCCGGCCGTGGTGGGCGCGCCGTTGACGAAGGCGCCCCACTGCTCCGACGCCGTCGGCGCCGTGAGGGCGTAGGAGTCGACCTTCTGCAGCGGACAGGGGCCCGCCGCCGTGTAGCCGCGGTTCTCGGCCGGGCCGGTCATCGGCCCGACGGCCGCCGTGACCGCGCCGGCCGTGCAGTCGAGCGCCCCCTCGACGTAGACGTCCGTGAAGCCCGGCTCCACCTGGAAGTTGGTCGCCCTGCCCGTCGGGATGGGGCCGCTGGTGGTGAAGAGCGTGGCGAGCGAGTAGCGCACCAGGGGCTTGCCGAAGCCGTGGCCCGAGGACTGCAGCGTCCATTCGTAGCCGACCGTCGTCCCGTCGGGCGCGTAGAAGACGAAGCGCGAGAAGTAGCCAGCGGAGCCGCTGTAGGTGTACTCGGCATACGTCGAGCCGTCCACCCGCATCGCCTTGAGCTGCGCCTTGCCTTCGGCCACCTTGCCGACGTGGATCATCGTGGGCGCGCCGTCCCAGCTCGTGCTCCACGTCATGTTGGACTGCAGGGGGAAGCGCAGGAACTCCACGCGTTGCGAGCCCTGTGAGCCCGCGAGGTCGGACTTGCGGACCTTGCCAAGGAAGCTGATGTCGAGCCGGGCATCGAAGAAGGCGATGTCCGGGCTGTCGGTGTCCATGACCCAGTCGTCGCCGGACTCGGCGGAGACCGCGTGCGTGAACTCCCCGCCCTGCGGCGAGCTCAGCGTCCAGTAGTCGCCGACCTTCCAGACCGGGGCCAGGAGGTGCGTGCCGGCGGCGGCACCCTCGTGCCCGTCGTGCGTGGCCATCCCTTCGCCAGTGCCGTCTGCATCCGCCGCGGGCTGCGATCCGGAGCAGCCCGCAAGCAGGAAGACCGCGAGGAGGGCGACCGGCGCGGCGCGCATGGCGTTCGACCAGGGTCGGCGGTCTTAGGCCTTTGCGGTGGCCGCCTCGCCAGGGCGCGCTGCGGCGGCCGTCCTAGGCGGGGAACTTGACGTCCTGGCGCGTGCGCAGCAAGAGCGTGTAGTCGAAGTCCGCCGTCTGCCCGCCCACGTCGACCGTGAAGGCCCAGGAGCCGGGCGTCGGGACGACGACGAAGGGGCCGGTCTCGTCGATCTGGTCGCAGGGGGCGCTGTCGAGGTGGCCCTGCTGGGCGGCGAGGCCGGCATTGGCTGGTTGGACGGCGACCGTGTAGCCACCGGCCCCGGTGCAGGTGAAGTGGTAGTCGGCCCAGATGTCCGTCGCGCCTTCGGGCACCGAGAAGGGGCCGCCGGTGGTGGCGCCATTGGAGCCCTCGCCCGAGACAATCTCCGTCAGGAGCCAGCGCACCACGAGGCCGCTCCAGGAATGCTCGGCCTTGGTGAGCTTCAGGGACACGACGGTGCTGCCGTCGGGCGCGTAGTGGACGAGCTTCGTGAACCAGCGGGTCCCGGCGTCGTATGAGTAGTCGTAGAGGGCGGTCCCGTCCGCGGCGGTGGCGCTCAGGTCCGCGTGGTCGCCCTGCACGGACGCGCGGATGGTCACGGGGATGTGGTCCCAGCTCGTACTCCACTCGGCCCCGTCGGTCAGCGGCCAATGGAAGAACTCGACGCGCTGGTCGCCCTGCGAGCCCGCCAGGTCGGACTTGCGCTGCGGCCCGAGGCGGCTGACGTCGTCGCGCAGGTCCGAGAAGGAACGCTCCTCCGAGTCGGTCTCCATGATCCAGTCGCTCCCGGTCTCTGACGTGATGACGTACGTCG
>JAXDQQ010000317.1:0-4073 GCA_034667805.1 Thermoplasmata archaeon
AAGGTGAGCCGGGCCCGGCCGATGGCCAGGAAGTAGGCGTCCTGGAGCCAGGTCAGCACGAGCAGGACGGCGATGGCGGCGACGAGCGCCCAGCCGATCGGCGGGACGTGCGTGAAGAGGCCGCCGAGGCGGTCGGCGAGCGCCAGGCCCGCCGTGAGGGCCAAGGCGATCCCGGCGCCAAGGAGCACGCTGAAGGCGAGAAGGCGGCGCCCCTCGGCGCCGGAGGAAAGCGGGATCTTCTGCAGGAGGGCGGTGTCGAAGCCGCCCTTGCTGACGACGCCGACGGCCGTGCCCAGGGCGACGACGGTGAAGCCGATGCCGACCGTGGCGGCGTCGAGGCCGCCCACGCGGGCCAGCAGGAGCCAGAAGAGGAAGCCGGCAGCGGCGCCCATGAGGCTGTTGAGGGTGAGGTAGTAGGCGGTGCGGTGCTGGGCCTGAGCGAAATGCGACCGCACGAGGTGGGGAAGGTGGGAGAGTCGTGGGCGGGCGAGTCGTGGCTTGCGCCAAGCCTGGCTCGGCGGTGCGGGCATGGTCGTGCCTCGGCTCAGAGGCCCGGCTCGCCGTCGTCCGCGCCGTCGTCGGCGCCGTCGTCGTCGGGCTCGGGGCCGTCGGCCGCGCCGGGCCCAGGCCCCAAAAACGGCGTGGAGTAGCGCTGCCCGGCGTCGAGGTCGGCGACGTCGTCGCTGGCCTCGCGGTCCGGGAACGGCAGGTCCGCCGGCAGCGGCGGGTGCGGCCGCAGCGGGTTGGGGACCTCGTCGTCGCCAGGCGTCGTCGTGGACGAGGGCGCATCGGCCATCGCCTCGGACGGTCCCTGCGTGAGCATCTTGCGCACCGTCTCCGCCCGCGTGAGCGAGTAGAGGCAGGAGCTCGGGCCGCGCACGCGCGCCAGGTCGCCCAGCAGGACCATGCGGGTCAGGTGGTAGCCCAGCGTCGAGTCGGCGCAGCCGAGGCTGTGGCGCAGCTCGGTGCGGTTCATCGGGCTCACCAAGAGCAGCTTGGCGATGCGGCGCGGGACGGCGCGGGCGAAGCGGGCCATCTCGGCCCGCAGCTTCGGGTCCTGGTCGCCGGCGACGAAGAAGCGCTTGTAGCGGCCGTCCTCGACCTCGACGAGCACGCCTTGGTGCTCGAGGCGGTCGAGGTGGTGGCGCAGCTGGCCGGCCGAGGTGACGTTGGCCGCGCGGGCGAGCCCGCGGAAGTGGATGCCGGGCTGCTCCTTCACCGCTTGGCGGATCGAGAGGCCGACGCGGCTGACCGGGTGGGACTTGCGCATCAAGCGAACCGCCTCCGGGCCAGGACCAGGGCGGCGGCGACGGCCGCCAGCATGGGCAGCACTCCGAGGCCGGGCAGCTTCTTGCCGTCCGTGAGGGACCCGCCGCCGCCTCCGACGGACGCGGTCTCGTCGTTGACGCCGAGCGTGGTGAACGAGAACAGGCTGGCCTCCTCGCCGCCGGAGCCGTAGACGGGCTCGTAGCCGCGGTCGAAGGCCATGACGAGGGTCTCGAGGGTGAAGGCGCCGCGTTCGGTGGCGCCCACGTTGACCTCGATGGTGATCTCCTCGTTCACGGGCACGTCCAGGGCGTCGACCCAGAGGTCGATCTGGTTGGCGCTGGGCTGCTCGACGCGGGTCGTGACGATGTCGCCGTTGGGGCCGGCGAACTTCACGAGCTCGATGGTGATGGGGTTGCTGCCGTCGTCCTCGAGGTTGCGCACCGAGAAGAGGAGCCAGCGGGCGCCGGACTCCGCGTAGTTGGTGTCGAGGTCGACGTAGGCGGAGGCGACGATGGGCTCGCCGCGGATGTCGCGGCGGTCCTCCATCGCGATGATGCCGAACTCGCTGCACTGCCGGTTCCAGCCGGGCGCGCTGCAGCCGTCGCTGGCGGCTTGCGTCGGCGTGAGGCCGAGCAGGCCGGCCGCGAGCAGGGCGGCGAGGATGAAGGTGGTGCGGCGCGCTCCGCCCTGCTTGCGGGATGGCGTCTGGCCGCTCGCGGGAGCGGATTGGCGATGGGAATCGGTCATTGAAGGGCTCATGACAAACATCCCTGGACGCCGCCAACGATGAACGATTGCAGGACGTCCACTTGTCTTGTTCCTGCGACGTGGATGCCGTCATGTCAGGGCCGGCCGGCCGCACGGCGGCCTTGGGCGCCGAAAACAGGGGCCCGGACGGGTCCTCGGCGACGATGCCGAGCCCGCTCTCGTCAGCCGCGGGCGGCTGGCCGACGAGCCAGAAGTAGGACTGCCGCGTGTCCTGCAGGCTGGAGCGCTGCCGGACGAGGCCCTGCTCGCGCAGGATGCGCAAGGCCTGGTACACGGTGCGGCGCGGCAGGCCAGACCTCTCGCGGACCTCGGCGCCGGTGAGCGGGCGGCCGACCAGCAAGGTCCCGAGCACGACGCGGACGGAGGGGCGCGGATCGGGTGCGATCGCTGGATCGGGTGCGATCGGCTTGGTCTCGATTGGCCCGGTCGTGGTCATGCGTCGCTTCCGGCGCCCTGGGGCGCGGCAGACCTTGAACGCCGCGCCAAGTTAAGCCGGAGTCGGGATGCGCACATGTCCGGCCCTGCGCCGACCTGCGTGATGTCCCAGCCACTACGTCCCCGTACCCTTGTCTCCGCTGGCGGCGACAGGGTCCTCGAAGCCCAGTTCCCAGGCCGCGCGGACGACCGCGCCCACCGGCGCAAGCCGCGCCTGGGGGCGAGCCGACGGACCCACGATGCTCCTACAACCGGCCGAGCTCCTACAACTGGCCGACGTGCTCGCGGCCCTGCCGTTCCTGCCGCGCGGCAAGGGCTCCCTGATCCTCATCCTGGGCGGCCTCGCCATCCTGCCCGCCGCCCTCCTCCTCTCGCGCGCCTCGTCAGGGACGCAGCGCTGGGTCGCCGGCCTCGAGCAGACCGCCGTCGGCCTCGGGCTCGGGCCGTGCCGCGTCCTCGCCGCCGACCTGCACAAGTGCGTCGTGCTCCTGACGGCTTGCCCCACTTGCACTGGCAGCGGCAGGGGCCGGGGCAGCCACGGCGGGCCGTGCGTGCGCGAGCAGCAGGCCCTGCAGCTCGCCATCGGCCCACGCGCTCCCGGATCGCGCGTCGTCGAGATCGCCTGCAACAAGGCGGGCCGCGGCGCCTGCAGCTTCGTGATCCACCGGGGGCGCTCCTCCTGACGCGCGCCGCCCGCCCAGCGCCCGCCGCAGCGCCGCGGGCCCCTCTGCGCGACCACGAGAAGCGGGGCAGCTCCTTCCTTGGCATGCTGGTCGGCGCCTTGTGCGGCCTGGCCACGTACTGGGCCGGGGCGCTCCTGGCCGGCTCGCGCGACCTTGCCGCAGGGCCCGACGGCGGCGTCGCGGCGCAGTTCCTTCGCCCGCTCACCACCTTCACGGTCTGGGAGGTCGCCCTGACCCTGGCTGGCGCCATCCTGGGCATCATCGTGGCGCGCTACCGCTGGCGGCTTGCCGGCGTGCTGAGCTACGTCTCCCTCGTCTCGCTCATCGTCGGCTACCTCACCTATTCGCTCACGGTCTCCATCCCGCTCGTTCCCCCCTCGCAGCGCTGGGTGAGCTACATCCTGCTCGCCGCCGAGGCCGGCGGCCTGAGCCTCATCGTGGTGTTCTCGTTCTATTCGCTCGACGCCGCCACGCGCCGGCGCTGGGCCCGCCTCGCGGAGGCAAGCCCCTTCGACGCCGCGTACCTGCCGGCCGTGGCGTTCCTGGTCCCGGTCTTCAACGAGCCGTTCAGCATGGTGCGGCAGACCCTGGAGCACCTCGCGCGCCAGGACTACCCGTCGGACCGCTTCATGGTCGTGGTGGCCGACGACAGCACGGACCCCGCCACGCGCAGCCAGCTCTCCTCGTTCTGCGCCGAGGCGGGCATCACGTACCAGCACCGGCAGGACCGCCGGGGCTACAAGGCCGGCGCGCTCAACCGCGCCATCGCGCAGTTGCCCAAGGCGGTCGAGTACGTCGCCGTCATCGACGCCGACTACTGGGTGGATGCGGACTACCTCAAGGGCGTCGTCGGCTACTTCACCGACTCGAAGCTGAGCTTCGTGCAGACGCCGCAGGACTACCGCAACATCGAGGAGT
>JAXDQQ010000318.1:0-4856 GCA_034667805.1 Thermoplasmata archaeon
CGAGTTCCTCGGCAGCGCCGCCCGCAACATGGGCGGCGGCGCCGCGGAGTTCCTCCCCGGCCTCCTGCTCGTCCCCTTCGTGCTTGCCATGCAAGGCCCCGAGGCAGCGGCCTACTTCGGCATCGCGTGGACGAGTGCCACGCTCGTCTTCCAGGCGTCCGGCGCCATCGGGCGCAGCGCCCTCGCCCACCTCATCCAGTCCGGGCCGCAGGGCCGCCCCGCGGCGATCCGGCGCGGCGTGATGGAGCACCTGGTCGTGGTGGCGCCGCTGGCCCTGCTGCTCGGCGTCTTCGCGTCGCCGTTCCTCGCGCTCTTCGGCAGCGCCTACTCCGCCGAGGGCGCCCGCGTCCTTGCCATCCTCTGCGTGAGCGCCGTCCTCATCGCACCGATCTCGCTCTACATCGCCGTCCTGCGCTCGCAGGACCGGACCATCGCCCCGATCGCCTTCCCCGCCGCCATCCTCGCCGGCCTCGCCGTCTGGGCCCCACTCTTGGGCGACCGCTACGGCATCGCCGGGATCGCCGTCGCCTGGTTCCTCGCCAACGCCCCGCTCGCCGCGTACGCGACGTGGCGCCTCCGCCAAACGACCGTGGAGGTGATGCCCTTTGCCAACCCAGCCGCCGAGATTGCCGACGCCGCGCCTGTCCATCGTGGTGCTGACCTTGAATGAGGCGGCGAACATCGAGGCCTGCCTCGCCTCGCTGGCCCAGCAGACGGCCAGCGGCTTCGAGGTCCTCGTCGTCGATGCCGGAAGCACCGACGGGACCGCCAAGCTGGTCCGCCACGCCCGGCCTGGCCTGTCGTTCCCCGTGCGCCTGCACGTCGGCCGCTCCCGCATGCCCATCGGCGAGGCGCGCAACCTCGGCGTCGCCGCCGCCAAGGCGCCGCTCGTGGCGTTCTTGAGCGCGGACGCCGAACTGGGCCCGGGCTGGGTCGCCGAAGCCCTCCGCACGCTCCGCTCGGCCGACATGGCCTTCGGCCCGCAGGTCCACTCGCCCCACCGCTGGACGCTGGGCGCCGCCGTGCGCGGCCTGCGCTACCAGTTCCCGACCGGACGCACCGCGGACCCGTTGCGCTTCGCCTCCAACGTCGCGGCGGCCTACCGCAAGCCGCTCCTGAAGGAATTCCCCTTCGACGCGGCGGCCAACGCGGCCGAGGACCTCCTGCTCGCGAGCCGCGCCAGCGCCGCCGGCTACATCGCGGCGTACGACCCGCGCATGGTGGCGCGCCACCACGACGTCGCGACCTTGCGCCAGGAGATGCGCAAGAACCTGCGCGAGGGCCGCGGCTGCGGCCTCTACGCCGCCGAGCTCGGCGTGCAATGGCCCGTCCTCGCCTGGCTGGGCCTCATCGCCTTCGCCGCCGCCGGCCTCGCGGCCCTGGCCTCGACCGGCCTGCCCGCGGCCACCGGGCTTGGCCTGGCGCTGCTGGCCGCGGTGCTCTGGCTGCCCGCCGCCCGCCGCGCGCTGCGCCGGCGCGGCGCGATGCCCACGCGCCAGCTATGGGCCGGCCTCGCCGCCAGCCCCGCCTTCGACCTCGCCTTCCTCGCGCAGTACCTTCGCGGCCTCCTCGGCGCGCGCAGGCACGGCCGGCTAGCCCGGTCCCATCAGGAGATCTCCGCATGACGCCACCCAAGACACACACCGACCACCGCGACCACGGCAACCACGCAGACCACCCGGACGCGCGCCACACGGAGCACGCGCCGCGGACGCCCACCGGCCCCAGCAAGCGCCCCGAGCCGGAGACCGCCCCGTCCAACAAGCCCACGGAGAAGAGCAAGCGCCACGTCACGGTCTTCATCATCATGGACGCCGGCCGCGCCGACTACGTCCGCCCCGAGACCATGCCGTTCCTGCACGGCATCGCCGGCGCGTCATTGCACGGCTCGTTCGAGAGCCCGCCCGGCTTCGCGCAGCGCACCGTCCTGTTCTCCGGCCGCTACCCTGACACCTCCGGCAACTTCAGCCAGTTCGTCTTCGACCCGCCGGCGTCCCCGTTCAAGTGGGTCCGCTCGCTGGGCCCGCTGCGCGGGCTCGTGCGCCCCCGCAAGCTGCTCTACCCGGCGCGCTGGGCCATCCAGCGCATCACGCAGTGGAAGACCGGCGCGTTCCACACCGACCCCGCCTGGATCCCGCCGCGGTTCATGCCGTTCTTCGCCATGTGCGAGGACATGAAGCCGATGTACGAGCCGGGCGCCCTCGGCGCCAAGAGCATCTTCGACCTGTGCCGCGACAATGGCCTGGAGTTCCGCTACCTCGCCCACCCGGTCTCGGGCGACGACGAGGAGATCCACAAGCTCCTGGTGCGCGAGCTGCGCGCCGGCCTGCCGCGCGACCTCTACGTGGCGCAGTTCAGCGTCACCGACCAGATGGGCCACGTCCACGGCCCGTTCAGCGACGCCATGCAGAAGGGCTTCCTGCGCGACCTCGACGGCAAGCTCGCCGGCGTGCACGCCGCCCTCGCCGCCCACTACGAGTCGTGGGACCTCTTCGTCTGCGGCGACCACGGCATGGCGCCCGTCGAGCGGCGCGTCGACGTGCTCAAGGCCCTCGCGACGACGGACGCCAAGGCCGCCAAGGACTACGTCGTCTTCGTCAACAGCACGCTCGCCGTCCTGTGGTACCTCACGGAGAAGGGCCGGACCGCCATCGAAAGCGTCCTCACCCGCATCCCCGGCACCCACGTCGTGAACGAAGCGGAACGCGTCCGCCGCCGCATCCCCACCGACCGCCGCTGGGGCGACCGCATGCTCGCCGCCGAACCCGGCGTGATGTTCTGGCCCGACTACTTCCACGTGACCGACTCCGAGATCGTCGGCATGCACGGCTACCTGGACAAGAGCGAGGAGACGCACGGCGTCGCCATGCTGGCCTCCAGCAACGGCCACACCGGCCCGCGCAAGCTCGGCCTCAGGCCGCTCGTCGACGTCTTCCCCACGCTGTGCGACCTGCTGAAGGTCCCCGTGCCCGAGGGGCAAGAGGGCACCAGCCTCCTGGAGGCCGCCGCCACCGTGGCCCCCGTCGCGAAGCACGCGGAACGCCACGGGACCGGAGATGCCGTACACCAGCCTTGACACGCCAGCCATCCTGCGTCGCATCGACGCCGACCTAGCGTCCGTCGTGGCGGCCGTGCGCGCGGGCGACCGCCACGTGCGCTCCATCGTCCTGACGGGAGGCTTCGCCCGCGGCGAGGGCGCCGTCCTGCGCGGCGATCCGCAGAACGACTACGACCTCGTCGCCATCCGCGGCTTCGGCCGGCCCGCCAAGTCCTACGCCGCCCTGCGCGAGGAGCTCAGCAAGTCCCTGGGCCTCCACATCGACCTCGCGGCCGTCCCCGCGTGGCGCCTGCAACGCGCGCCGGCCTCCGTCTTCTGGTACGAGACGGCGCTGCGCGGCCGCGTGCTGTGGGGCGAGGACCTGCTGGGCAGCATCCGCGTGCGCGACGCGGCCGGCCTGGACCCGTGCGAGGGATTGCGGCTCCTGGCCAACCGCGCCGCCGGCCTCCTTCTTGCCACGGCCCGGCCCAACGACGCCGACGCGCTGCGGCTGCAGGCCGCCAAGGCCCTGCTCGCCGCGTTCGACGCCCAGATGCTGGCCGCCGGCCGGTTCGCGCCGAGCCAGACGGAACGCTGGCACCTGTTCCAGCGGATGCTCCTGGAAGGGCCGGCGCTCGCGGCGCTCCACTTCCAAGGGGCGTGGCTCGAATGGGCCTACGAGTCCAAGCGCGACCCCGGCGGCGTGGCCGACCGCGACCCGGGCGAAGCGTGGCAGGCGGCGCGCCGCGCCATCCTCGTCGCCATCCCGTCGGCGCTTCGCCACGCAAGCCTGCGGTCGCTCGACGCCTACGGGCGCAAGGATTCCCTGGTGGGCTGGGCCACGTACGCCTGGCGCGCCGGGCGGGTCGAGGGCGCCCGCCGCCTTGTGACGAACCCCACGGGCCAGGTGCGCGTGGCGACCTTGCGCCTGCTCGAGGCCACGCCCGACGGCAAGGCCGGCGTCGCCCTCGAGGACGCGCGCCGCTGCCTGGCGCCGGTGGCGCGCAACGTCAGCGACCCGCTGCGGACGCTGGAAGGGCTGCGCGCGGCGACGCTGCAGTAGAGCGCCGGCCCTGCGCCTGCTGACGAACCACCGATGACACCGATGCCCACCGATCCGAATCGGTGCAAATCGGTGTGAATCGGTGGTTGGTGGACCGTCGGGTCAGCGGGTGCCGACCGCGCGCTCGAACACGGTCTCGGTGCGCCGCACGAGGTCGTCCCAGTCGTGCTCGCGCACGACGCGCGAGCGGCCGCGGGCGCCCATGCGGCGCGCCTCGGCGCCGTCGGAGAGGACGTCGACGAGGCGGGCGGCAAGGTCGTGCTCGTCACCGGGATTCGCCAGCAAGCCGTTGTCGCCGGGCCGCACGAAGTCGGGGATGCCGCCGATGTCGGAGGCGACGACCGGCCGGCCGCAGGCGTTGGCCTCGGCGAGCGCCATGCCGAACGACTCGGCGTCGCTCGTGCTGGGGAGGGCGAGGACGGCGGCGCGGCGGTATTCCGCCAGCAGTCGCGGCTCCTCGACGCGCCCGAGGATGCGGATGCCGGCGCCCGGGCCGAGGGAGGCGGCTTGGCGTTGGAACTCGGCCAGCCGGTCGCCGCCGCCGACGAGCGTCAGGGTGGCGTCGGGAAGGCGCTTGCGCACGCGGCGGAAGGCGCGCCACAGCACGTCGACGCCCTTCCAGCGGTAGGACGACGCGAGCGGGGCGGCGAAGAGGATTCCTTGCCCTGCCGTCGGGACCGGGCTGAACCAGGAGGAGTCGACGCCGGGCGGCACGAGCGTGACGCGGTCGCGGTGGCGCGCCAGGGCGTGGTCGCG
>JAXDQQ010000319.1:0-3050 GCA_034667805.1 Thermoplasmata archaeon
GGACCTCGACGCGGTCTTCGCGGCGCTCGCCCACCCCATCCGGCGCGGCATCGTCGCCCGGCTGGCGGAGGGCGACTGCTCCGTGGGCGACCTCGCCGAGCCGCACGACGTGTCCCTTCCGGCCATCTCCCGCCATCTGCGTGTCCTGGAGGACGCGGGGCTGCTCGAGCAGACCCCCGATGGCCGCGTGCGCCGCTGCGCATTGCAGGCCAAGCCCCTCTCGGCCGCGTTCGGCTGGATCGTCCAGTACCGCCTCTTTTGGGAGGACACCCTGGACCGGATGGCCGCCGACCTCGAACGAACGTGATCCCCATGCCCAGCAAGCCCGCCAAGACCGCCAGCACGATGACCGCCCCCAAGCCCGCCGCCGGCAAGCCAGCTGCCACCGCCAAGACGCTCACCCTCGGCAAGACCAGCGCCACGGTGACGCCCGCCGCCGACGGCACGACCTCGCTGCGCCTCGTGCGCGTCATCAAGGCCCCCGCGCAGCGCATCTACGACTGCTTCCTCGACGCGGATGCCTACGCGCAGTGGCTTCCCCCGAACGGCTTCGTCGCCCACGTGGACAAGATGGAGCCCAAGGTCGGCGGCAAGTTCCGCATGAGCTTCTCGACCATCAGCAAGAGCTGGACGCAGGCCTTCGGCGGCACGTACAAGGAGCTCGTGCCCGGCAAGCGCATCGTGCACACCGACCGCTTCGAGACCAAGGACGCCTCGCAGCAGGGCGAGATGACCGTGACCATCGACCTCAAGCCCGTGGCCGGCGGGACCGAGGTCACCATCGTGCAGAGCGGCATCCCCAAGGGCCCGTCCGCTGACGGCGCCCCATATGGCTGGAGCCAGAGCCTGGACAACCTGGCCCGCATGTGCGAGCCCGAGCTGCCTTTCTAGGTGCGACGATGGGAACGCTCGTCGTCGACCAGTTCATGACGCTCGACGGCGTCGTCCAGGCACCCGGCGGTCCCGACGAGGACCGCAGCGGTGGCTTCGCGCACGGCGGCTGGCAGGCCCCCTACCTCGACGAGGAGGCGGGGAAGCTCATCACCGACGAGATCGAGAGGAACGACGCACTGCTCCTCGGCCGGCGCACCTACGAGATCTTCGCCGACTACTGGCCCAAAGCACCCGCCGAGGACCGGATCGCGAAGAAGCTCAACACCATGCCGAAGTACGTGGCGTCGCGGACGCTCCGCCGCGTCGACTGGGCGAACAGCACGCTTCTGGGCCCTGACCTCCGCTCCGAGGTCGCGCGCATCAAGTCGCGCCACGCAGAGACGCACGTCATCGGGAGCGGGAACCTCGCGCAATCGCTCCTGCGGGAACGGCTCGCCGACCGGCTCAACCTGTGGATCCACCCCGTCACGCTCGGGACGGGCAAGCGGCTCTTCGCGGACGGCACGGTACCGACCGCGCTGAAGCTCGTCCGCTCGCGCACGTTCCCCAAGGGCGTCGTGCTCCTGACCTACGAGCCGCACGGCGAACCGACGTACGGGACGATCGGCGAGGAGGCGTGAGCATGACCTTCCGCCTCAAGGACCCGAAACGGCGCAACCCCAAGGTGCAGAAGCTCCTCGACGCGGGCCAAGGCGAAGCCGCCGACGCCGGGCGCTGGCTGGCCGACCTGGTCCGCGCCACGGTCAAGGACGCCGAGGAGGACGTCTACCACCGCATGCCCACCTGGGCCGTCAAGGACGGCGTCGGCTTCGCGCACGTGTCCGTGTACGGCAAGCACGCGAGCCTCGGCTTCACGCGCGGAGCGCGCCTCGACGACAAGGACGGCCTGTTCGCGCCCAGCGCCAGCGCCACGTACCGCGCCGTCCAGGTCGCGGCGCCCGGAGCGGTGCCGAAGGCCAAGCTCGTGCGGCTCATCAAGCAGGCCGCCGAGATCGCCCGCGCCGAGGAACCGGAGGAGACGGCGGCATGACCGAGTTCGCCACGTCGAAGGACGGCACGCGCCTCGCCTACGACAAACTCGGCCAGGGCCCGCCCTTGGTCATCGTCAACGGCGCGCTCTCGGTGCGCACGTTCACCTTCGCCCGCAAGATGGCGGAGGACCTGGGCCGCGTGTTCACGGTCTACAACTACGACCGGCGCGGCCGCGGCGACTCCACCGACACCGCCCCGTACGGCGTGGCGAAGGAGGTCGAGGACGTCGCCGCCATCTGCAAGGCGGCCGGCGGCAAGCCCTTCGTCGTGGGCCTCTCGTCCGGCGCTGCCCTTGCACTCGAGGCCGCGGCGTCCGGCGTGCCGATGGCCGGGCTGTACGCCTACGAGCCGCCGTACATCAACGCGGGGCCCGGGGCCAAGGCCGACCCCGAATACCGGACCAAGATGGAACGGCTCGTCGCAGACGGCGACCGCGCCGGCGCGGTCACTTACTTCATGCGCTTCGTCGGCGTCCCCGGCATCGGCGTCGCGATCATGAAGGTCCTGCCGATGTGGAAGGTCATGCTCGGCGTGGCCCACACGTTGCCCTACGACGCGCGCATCATGGATGGCTTCGACGTGCCGGCCGGGCGGTTCCGCAAGATCGCCGTGCCCACCGTCGTCGGCGCCGGCGAGAAGACCACGCCCGGCCTCAAGGCCGGCGCGAAGGCTGCCGCCGACGCGGTCCCCCGTGCGCAGCACCGCATCGTGCCCAAGTCGAACCACGGCATCAAGCCGAAGGCGATGACGGCGGAGCTGTCCGCCGTGTTCCTGGCGGCCAGTCTCCCGAAGTGACGCGTTCTTGACCTCCCCCCTCTCGTCCCCCAAGCCCTTGGAGCCCAATCCCGTGACCCCGACCCCGATGCTCGACGGCCGCAAGCGCTGGCTCGCCTTCGGCGTGCTTTGCGTGGGCACCGTGATGGAGGTCCTCGACACCACCATCGTCAACGTCGCGCTGCCGTCGATCAAGTCCGACCTTGGGTTCTCCGACACGTCGCTGGCTTGGGTCATCAACGCCTACATGCTGACCTTCGGCGGCTTCCTTCTCTTGGGCGGCCGCCTCGGCGACCTCTACGGCAAGCGTCGCCTGTTCCTCTTCGGCATCAGCCTGTTCACGGTGGCCT
>JAXDQQ010000320.1:0-3666 GCA_034667805.1 Thermoplasmata archaeon
GACGACTCGGTGACGTGCGATGGCGGGTCCCTGGCGTCGCCGGGCCCGGTCGACGTCTCGGCCACTCCAGACCTCTTCCCCGCGCTCTGCGTCCTTGCCGCGGTGAGCCGGGGCACGACCACGCTCATGGGCGCCGCTGGTCTGCGCCACAAGGAATCGGACCGCATCGCGGCGATGGCCGCCGGCCTGTCGCACATGGGCATCCACGTGGCCGAGCGCCCTGACGGCCTCGTCGTCACCGGCGGCAAGCCGCGAGGGGCGACGCTCTCGGCCGCCGGCGACCACCGCATCCACATGGCGCTCGCCGCGGCCGCCCTCGCCGCGGACGGCCCGAGCACCATCGACGGCGCGGCGTCCGCGGCCGTCAGCTGGCCCGGCTTCCACAAGGCCCTCGGGGCCCTCGGCGCCGGATTCACGCTCTTGCAGGGCAACCGGACGGAGCTCGTCCACGACGGAGGCGAGGCATGAACTCCTTCGGGCGGCTGTTCCGTGTCAGCCTCTTCGGCGAATCGCACGGCGAAGGCGTCGGCGTCCTCGTCGACGGCGTGCCTCCGGGGCTGCCCATCTCGGTCGCGGCGCTGCAGCGCGACCTCGACGCCCGCAAGCCCGGCGGCCGGCTGGTGAGCCAACGGCGCGAGCCCGACGTCCCGCGCATCCTCTCCGGCGTCCTGCGCGGCAAGGCCACGGGCGCGCCCGTCTGCGTGTGGGTCGAGAACAAGGACGTGCAGTCCAAGCCTTACGCCGACTTGGGGCGCACGCCGCGCCCCGGCCACGCCGACTTCGTCAACCAGGTGTGGGGCGGCGGCCACGCCGACCTGCGCGGCGGCGGCCACGCCTCAGGCCGCTTGACCGCCGGGCTGGTCGTCGCCGGGACCATGGCTCAGGGCATCCTTGGCCCCGTCGGCATCCGATGCGCCGCCCACCTCCACCAGGTCGGGCCGCGGCGCGGGCCAGACGGCGCCGTCGCGGTCGGCAAGATGAGCGCGGGGGCGGGCGCCTCGCCCGTCAAGACCGCGCACAAGGGCCTGGAGAAAGCGTTCGCCAAGGAAGTGGAGAACGCACGCCGCGCCAAGGACTCCGTGGGGGGCGTCGTCGAGTTCCGCGCCGAAGGGTTGCCGGTCGGCTTGGGCGACCCGTACCTCGACCCGCTCGAATCCACACTGGCGCACCTCCTCTTCGCCGTGCCCGCCGTCAAGGGAGTCTCCTTCGGCGCCGGCTTCGCGGCCGCCGCCATGCACGGCTCCGAGCACAATGATGCGTTCGCCATCCGCAAGGGGACCGTCGTGCCGCGGACCAACCATGCCGGGGGGATCCTGGGAGGACGGACGACGGGCGCGCCGGTCTGGGGGCACGTCGCCGTCAAGCCGGCCTCCAGCATCGCCCAGGAGCAGGACACCGTGGACCTGGTCACGGGGAAGTCCGCCAAGATCACCATGACCGGACGCCACGACCCGTGCATCGCCATCCGAGCCGTCCCCGTCGTCAAGGCCTGCCTCGCCATCGCCCTCGCCGACGCGGTCCTCGTGGCGCGCTCGATTGGACTGGAAGGGGCATCGGCCGGGCGCAAGGTCAAAAGCCCGTGACAGCCCTCGTCCGTTGAGCATGGCCCCGCCCTGCCTCAGCCCGATGCCCCTGCATCATGGTTGAGCGCTGGCCAGGCCGCCCCCGTGTGCTTTTTTGGCATGAGGGCTGCTCCCTGGTGAACCGATGACCCCAGCCCCGCGTGTCGCACTCCCCCGAAGCCCCAGGTCCAGCCGCGCTGTGGCCACACGACCCGAGCCTGCGGCAGTCCAGCCCATCCGGCCGCTCCGGCTGGCGGTCCCCAACAAGGGCCGGCTCGCCGAGGACGCGGTGGACCTCCTGCGCCGTGCCGGCATCGTCCTGCAGGGCTCCACCGAACGCAAGCTCTTCGCCTCCGCCCTCGGCGGACGGCTCCAGGTCCTGTTCCTGCGCGCGCAGGACATCCCCGAGTTCGTCGCGGACGGCACAGTGGACGCCGGCATGACGGGCCTCGACGTCGTCAAGGAGTCCGGCGTCGAGGTCAGCAAGCGGCTCGACCTCGGCTTCGGGTCTTGTCGCCTCGTGCTCGCCGTCCCCGAGGCCTCCCCCGTGCAGTCGCCCAAGGACGTGCCGGCTGGGACGCGCATCGCCACGAGCTTCCCCAACCTTGCCAAGGCCCACTTCGCCAAGCTGCGGCGCAAGGTCCGCATCGTCCCCGTCTCCGGCGCGTGCGAGGTCACCCCGATGCTCGGCGTCGCCGACGCCATCGTCGACCTGACGTCCAGCGGCAGCACGCTCGCCATGAACCACCTGCGCGAGGCCGGCACGCTCCTGCAGTCGAGCTGCCACCTCATCGCCGCCCGCAAGGTCGACCCCGTCGTCCGCGAGGAGCTCGACCGCCTGCAGTTCGCGCTCGAGTCCGTCCTCGTCGCCATCGGCAAACGCTACCTCCTGGCCGACCTCCCGCGCAAGGCACTCAAGGAAGTGCAGGCGTTCCTCCCCGGCGTCGCGGGCCCCACTGTCGTGGACATCGCCGGCAAGCCGCAGCTGGTGGCCATCCAGGTCGTCGTCGACGAGCGCGAGATCTACGACGCCGTCCACCGCCTGCGCAAGCTGGGCGGCACCGGCATCCTCGTCGTGCCCATCGACAGAATGGTGGCCTGAGGTGGCGTGATGGAGAGCGGCGACGCGTTCCTCCCAGTCCAGTCCCTCGCCGACGTCGACTGGGCGCGGTTCACGCAGCGGGCCCAAGGCGTCGCGCCGGACGTGCTGGACAAGGCACGCTCCATCGTCGAGTCCGTCCGCGACCAGGGCGACGCCGCGCTGCGCCGCTGGTCCAAGAACCTTGACGGCACCGACCTCGCCGACCCCTTCGTCTCGCGAGCCGACTGGCTCGCCGGCATCCGCCTCGTCCCTCCCGCCGTCCGCAAGGCCGTCGACGAGAACCTCGCCCGCATCCAGGCCTTCCACCGGTTGCAGGCGGGGAAGGAGCAACGGCTCACGGTCGCGTCGGGCGTCCGGCTCGGCCGCCGCCCCGTGCCGTTCGAAGCCGTCGGCTGCTACGTGCCCGGCGGCCGCGCGTCCTATCCGTCCACGGTGCTCATGACGGTGACGCCGGCCCGCATCGCCGGCTGCAAGACCATCGTCGTGGCCACGCCGCCGCGCAAGGACGGCACGGTGGACCCCGTCGTGCTCTACGCGGCCAAGGCGGCCGGCGCGACCCACGTGTTCCGCGCGGGTGGCGCGCAAGCCATCGGCGCGCTCGCCTACGGCACGGCCAGCGTGCCCGCCGTCCAGGCCATCGTCGGGCCTGGGAACGCCTACGTCACCGCGGCCAAGCAGCTGGTCGCCGGCCGCGTCCACACCGACGCGCCGGCCGGCCCGAGCGAACTCCTCGTGCTCGCCGACAAGACGGCGCGGGCCGACGAGGTCGCCCTCGACCTGCTGGCGCAGGCGGAGCACGACCCCGACGCGCACGTGGTGCTCGTGGCCACGGACCGCAAGCTTGCCGCGAACGTGCGTGGCCAGCTCGTCGCCCGGCTCCCTGAGACGGCGCGTCGGGCCATCATCGAGGCCAGCCTCCGCGAGCATGGTGCCATCCTCGTGGCGAAAGACCTCACGGAGGCCCTGCGCTTCGCCAACGAGCACGCACCCGAGCACCTCACC
>JAXDQQ010000321.1:0-4730 GCA_034667805.1 Thermoplasmata archaeon
CGGGGATGGGGTACGTCTCCAGGGCGATGGAGAGGGACTTGTCGAAGTCGCCGTCCGCGATGGCCTGGATGTACTCGGGGGCCTTCGTCAACGCCGGGCAGGCGAAGGTGCACGGCTTGGTCTTGCAGTCGATGCAGCGCAGCGCCTCGGCGACGGCGAGCTTGCGGGTGTAGCCGAGGACGGCCTCGTCGTACGACTTGACGCGCTCGGCGGGCGGGCGCTCGGGGATCTTGACGCGGTCAAGCTGGACGGCCATCGGATGTGGGTCGAACGCAGGTCTGCCGCCCGAAAAGGGTGTCGCTAAGAGTTCCAGGAAGAAAAGGTCCGAACGGTCTCCAAGACGGGCGTGAAGGAAGGGCCCGTTCAATTCCCCGAACGAGGTCCAACCTCCTTCCGCCGGCGTCGTCGGCGTGGGGGCCTTGGGCATCGACTTGGCCCTCAAGGAAATGCAATGTGGCGGCGCGCGCGCCGATTCTCATTCGAGCAGGACTCGAAGCGGGGCGCCGGCGGAGGAAACGCTGGGACCTCGCAAAGCAGGAACGGCGCCGCGTCGGCCGTCGAAGGTCACATTCCAGCGACCAGGCGCGGCCCGATGATCTGCAGGATGAACGCGGCCAGGATGACCATGCTCACGATGCCGGCCGTGCGCCCGACGACGCGCTCGCGCCGGTCCGGGTCCATGGCAGGACGAAGGCGTTGCAGGACGCCGCCCACGACGTCGCGGAAGACGTGGCCGCCGTCGAGGGGCAGCATGGGCAGGATGTTCGTGAGCCCCACCATGAGGTTGATCCAGAAGATCCAGAAGAAGAGGGTCGCCATCGGCCAGAACAGGTCGCCGCCGAACGGCGCCGAGTAGAAGGACGGCAGGTAGACGGAGAGGTACGGCAGGTCGCGCACCTCGCCGATGGGCAGGCTGACCACGAGGCCGAAGTTCTGCAGCGAGGACACGGGATGCGTCAGGGCGTCCTGCGTCGCCCCGATGCGGAACACGCTGATGCCCAGGATGGCCTGCTGCTGGTAGCGCTCGGCGCACTCCGCGCCCGAGGCCGGGTCGGGGTCCAGCGTCGCCCGGCAGGCCGCCATCGCGCCCTCGTCGTTCGAAAGGACGGCTTCGCGCTCCGCATCGCTGAGCGAGTCCCAGCGGCTGGCCAGCGTGACGTCGTGGCTGGCGCCGTCGCGGTCGACGACGACCACCCGTTCGCCGGGGTTGCGATCCTCCATGAACGCCTGGAACTGCGCCGCGTCGCGCATGGCGACGCCGTCGATGGAGACGATGACGTCCCCGGGCTCGAGGCCGGCCAGGTGCGCCGGAGAGTCGCGACCGACGTACGTGAGGGGGACGCCTTCGACCGGGTCCGCGGCGGCCACGCAAGCGACGAACCCGATGAGGAACAGCGCGGCTACTGACATGTTGACGGCGGGCCCGGCAGCGAAGACGCGCAGACGGCGCCGCCGCGGGGCAGCCTTCAGGTCGTCCTCGTCCGGCTCGACGAACGCGCCGATGGGGATGACGGCGACGAGGAGGCCGAGCGACTTGACCCGCAGGCCGTTGGCGCGCGCCAGGATGCCGTGGCCGCCCTCGTGCACCACTAGCGTGACGATGAGGGCGATGATGCCGTACCACAGCGGGACGAAGGGGTTGACGCCGGGGATGACGAGGATCTCGTTGGCGCCCAAGGGCTCGACCCCCGAGTCGGGCTGCAGGCTCAGGTAGAGCGTGAACCCGAAGAGCAGCACCATGGCCACCATGCCCAGCAGCGTGAGGACGGTGCCGGCGTCGCCGAAGGCGTTCCAGAAGCGCTTCGGCCGCGCGATGGCCTCGATGGCGCCCTTGCCGCGCTGCGTCCGCACCATGAGCGCGAAGCCGAGCATGAGGCTCAGGTTCCACTTGCGCATCCGGTCCGTCTGGACGAGCCAGACCAGGAGCACGACGTAGAGGACGACGAGCCCGAGGGCGATGAGCCAGCCGTTCGACAGCACTGCCCGTTCGACCGGCCTTGCGGGGATAATGCTTCTTGTGGGGGGTCCGTTCCGGAGGCGATGAAGTCCTCCATGGCCCTGGTCCGCACGACGTTGGGGTCGCGCGACTCCGCCGACATGCTGGCCCGGCACCTGGTCAACGCCGGTCTGGCGGCCTGCGTCCACGTCCAGGAAGTCCGGTCGGTCTACCGCTGGGAGGGCAAGGTCGAGGAGCAGGGCGAATGGCTCGTGGAGGCCCGCGCGCTCGAATCCCGCGCCGTGGCCGTGCGCGAGGCGATGCTCGCCGACCATCCGTACGAGCTGCCGATGGTGGAGACCCTCACGGCGACCGGCATCTCCAAGGAATATCTCGACTGGGCGCGGTCGGCCTGACGGCACGCGGAGCCCGCGGACGTCGCGGAACCATCTCCGCGGGTTCCGTGCCCTCCGCGTGTCAGGGCATCCACTTCGTCAGCGCCAATTTGCCGCGCGCCTGGCACTCCGCCACGATCTTCTCCGCCCACGCCAGCTTGCGCGGCTTGGTCTTGGGGTCCCACTCGTGCGAGTACTTCGACGGCGGCTGGTCCATCTCAAAGCCGACGAGCAGGGCCGCGCGCGCGCCCAGGTGCTCGCACAGCAGCACGGCGCGGTCGCCGTCGGTGAAGCCACCGACGTTCTTCATCGGCTCCAGCCCGGGCGCCGGCTCCAGCTGGTGCGTCCCGTACACCTGCGGGCCGAGGCGGGGCACCAGCTCCGCGATGGCCTTTCGGTTGTCGCCGTGCGCGTGCACGGCCATGCGCGAGCCCTGCGCGGCCGCCCATTCGAGCGCCTCGGGCTTGCCGTCGAGGTCGGTGACGACGATGCGCGGCACGACGCCGAGCTCGCGCAGGCGCTCCGTCGCTCCGTCGGCCGCCACCACGGCCTTGCCGAGGAACAGGTCGGCCTTGGCCTTCCCGAGGCCCAGGCCGCAGCCGGCGATGACGACGTCGCGCCGGTTGCGCACCTCGACGCCGAGGTCGCGCATGCGGTTGGTGGCGGGCACGAGCTTGTGCAGCGCATGGGCGGCCTCGCGGTCGGGCTCGGGGTCGTAGCCGAACTCGGCCCGGATGGCGGCCATCGTGGGTGCCCAGGCCATCCACTCCATGGCCAGCCCTAAAGGTCCAGGTGCATAAGCGCGAGCAAGACAATGTCCGACGCTCAGCGGGCAGGCTGGCGCGGCACGCCTTCGTTGACGAAGCTGCGGACGTAGCGGGCCAGCAGCGTCCCGCCAAGGGCCACGGCGACGCCGGCGGCGAGCTGGACGGCGCGGTCGAAGGTGATGATGACGCGCAGGGAGTCGCCCTCGAGGCGATCGATGACGCCGGAGAGGACGACGCCGAGGATGAGGTAGGCCGCGATGAGGCCGAACGCCGTCGTCCATTGGCCGAGGTGGGTGCGGCCGCGGCGCGCCCAGTCGTCGAAGAGGCGGCCGCCGATGAGGACCAGGACGGACGAGACGGCGTAGGGCAGGAACACGTGGATGAAGAACAGGATGCGGAAGCCCATGGTGAACGCCGGGTCCGGCGCCTGCTCCTGCGTGATGAACCAGGCCTGCGCGCCGCCCCAGAGGAGGAGGGCGATCGCCGCGAGGGTGGCGAGGAGGGCGACCTTGCCAGAGCGCAGCCCGCGGCCGACGTCGCGGAAGAAGCGGCTGACCGACTCCTCCCACTTCATGGCCTGCACGACGAGGGTGAAGCCAGCGATGGCCAGCGTCGCGCCCCACGCGTAGGACTGCAGCTTGAAGAGGTACGCCAGGCCCCACACGAGAAGGATGATGCCGAAGGGGAGCACGATGCGCTTGGCCTGCTTCTCGTCGTCGAGGAGGCGGGTCAGGATGTAGTAGAAGCCCTCGAGGCGCGGCGCCTGCTTGACGATGCTCCGGTGAACGTGTGCGACGCGGACGCGGCTCTGCAGCAGCGGAAGGATCTGCTCGTCCTCGGCGCCGTCGGAGACCAGGATGGCTTCGTCGGGTCGCACCAGGGCGACGACCTCGTCCAGCTCCGCCGTGAGCTTGCGGTCCGCCTTGAGCCCGAGCCCGGGGTGGCCGACGATGGTGGCGACCTCCACCTGGTCGCCGGACCCTTCCATGCGCTTGAGCTCCTGGTCGTGCAGATGGATGGCCGACAGCAGCGCATTGGTGTCGGAGTCCTCCGGGTCCGCGAGCCCCAACGCCATGGCGGCGTCGAGGTTGCGGCGACGGCCGACGATGGGGGACTCGACGCCGGCCTTCTTGCCCAGGTCGTCGTCGCGGTCCACGCAGAGGATGAGGGTCTTCATTCGCGCAAGGAAGAGGTGGGATTGGTAGTATATAACGAGTCCAGACGGAGGCTCGAAGCCCGCCGTCACCGCGGCGCCGCCGCGTCGTCAAGCGCCGGTCGCAACCGCTTTCCCAGCCGCCAAGGTGGCCGTCGCATGCCCAAGGCCAGGTCGGCGTCCAAGTCCAAGCCGGGGACCAAGGCCCGCCCACCTGTCGCCACGCCGGAGACGCCGCTGCGTTGCAAGTCGTGGCGGACCGAGGCCATCCTGCGCATGCTGGAGAACAACCTCCACAACGCCGAGGACCCCGAGGCCCTCGTCGTCTACGGCGGGACGGGCAAGGCGGCGCGCAACCCCAAGTCCCTGGCGGGAATCAAGAAGGCGTTGGCGGAGCTCGGCGACGACGAGACCCTCATCGTCCAGTCGGGCAAGCCGGTCGCCGTCTTCCGCACCTGGCCGCACGCGCCCCGTGTCCT
>JAXDQQ010000322.1:0-2818 GCA_034667805.1 Thermoplasmata archaeon
CGGCAGCGGGGACGGCGGACTTCCAGGAAGGCACGACGGCCTTCACCGAGAAGCGCAAGGCGAGATTTGCCTGAAGGTCGGTGACGCGGCGCCGGCGCTCCCGCGCCGCCAGTTCGCATGTTCATGAGGGCCAGGTCGTCTGATGTCACCGACGCCGACAGCGCCGACGGCGGAAGGAGTTGAATGCCGCCCGGGGCATGGAACGGGCCCTTGTCAAAGTGGACCCGATCCGGGACTTGGACGGACCCCGCTAGGCGATTGCTTCACTCGAGGAGCCGAGCAAAACACCAATACCCAATGGTTTCTTGCCTGCCCGTTGGCCGATCTGTCCTACGCCGTCTATGGCCCGCGCGAGGGTCCGGCCCTCCTGCTCATCCACGGCTTCCCGTTCGACCGGGCGATGTGGCGCTTCCAGGTCGCGCCCCTGACGGCGGCGGGCTACCGCGTCGTCGTCGCCGAACTGCCCGGCTTCGGCAAGACCGAGGAGGTCGGCCGCAACGACCCGCCCCTCGAGGCCGTGGACGCCATGGCGGCCAGCCTCGTGCGCCTCCTCGACCGACTCCGCATCACGAAGGTCGTCCCCGTCGGCTTCAGCATGGGCGGCTACGTGGCTCTCGCGCTGGCCGCCGCGGCCAAGGACCGGCTGGCCGCCCTCGTGCTCATCGACACGCGGGCCGAGGCGGACTCCGCCGACGCCAAGAAGAAGCGCGACGAGACGATCGCCCAGGTGGAGGCGCACGGCACGCGCGCGCTGGCCATGGCGATGATCGCCAACCAGCTCACCGAGGCCACGCGCACGTCCGAGAGGCTCCTCGCCGAAGAGGTGCGGGCGATGATGCTGCGCCAGCCCAAGACCACAGTCGCCGCCGCCCTCAAGGCGATGCGTGACCGCCCGGACCGCCGCGACCTGCTGAAGGAGCTGAAGTGCCCCGTCCTGGTGGTCGTGGGCGAGAAGGATTCCATCACGCCGCCCGCCGCGGCGAACGTCATGGTGGACCTGGCGAAGAAGTCGGACCTCGTGACGATCGCCGGAGCGGCGCACCTCACTCCGATGGAGCGGCCCGACGACGTCAACGAGGCGCTCATCGAGTGGCTGCGCAAGACCGTGCCCGTCGCCAACTGACGGATCGACGACTCCGAAACAGGATGGCACGAATCCCCACGAAGCCCAAGCAGGTTCGTTCCATCCGTGGAATCCCTGTTTGGGCGCGGTCGTCGTCAGGCAACGCCGTCGAGGAGCCGCTTCGCGTTGTCGTGCAGGATGGCCCGGTTCGCGGCCTCCGATAGGCCGAGCTTGAGGAACGCCTCGACGTTGGAGCCCATGCCCGGGACGCCTGGCCCTGGCCAATCCGATCCCCACAAGGTCCGGGGGGCGAGCGCTTCGAGGTCGCCGAAGTAGGCCTTCAGGCGCGCCGGCGGACAGCTGGAGAGGTCGAGCCAGGCGTTGTCGGCGTCCTCCACGATGGCGACGGCGGCCTCCGTCTGGTCCGGCCGGCCTCCATGCGCCAAGATGACCGGAAGGTCGGGGAATCTCGAACACACCGCTCCGACCGGCGTCGGATCCGCGAAGGAGTTGTCGGCGCCAGGGAACCGGCTGGTGCCGGTGTGGAAGATGACCGGCATGGCCAGTTCCTCCAAGCGGGCGAAGAGCGGGCGCAGCCGTTCGTCGTCGGGTGAAAGATGCTGGTGGACCGTGTGGATCTTGACGGCCTTGATGCCGAGGTCGCGCAGGCGGTCGGCGGCCTTCGCTCCATCACCGTGGTGCGGTTCCCAACCTCCGACGGCGACGAGCCGTTCCGGATCGGCCTCCACGTACTCCGCCACCCATGGATTGACTTCGTCACCGTAGCCCATGACCCTCTCAGCGCAGTAGTTGATGAGCCACGCCTGCTGGATGCCTTCGGCGTCCATGTGCGCCAGGAACTCGTCGGCGTCGGCGACGAAGCGCTGCATCAGGGGGAACGTGGGATTCGACTCGATGGTCTTGCGCGCGCCCGGCGTCATGCGGTCGAAGCGGTTGACGTGGACGTGGCCGTCGACGACCGGGATGCCGGCGTGCCGCCACCGCCCGCGCGACGCAGTCGCAGATTGCACAGAATCCGCAGAACCCGCCCCTACATCTGCGTAATCTGCGGAACCTGCGCCCCGTGGGCCGTCAGCGCTTGGGCGCGTCGAGGAAAGCCTGGATGCGCGCCTTGGACTCCGGCCGCGCGTGCAGGCGGACGAACTCGTCGATCTCGCTCTCGAGTCCTGCCTCGTACCCGGGGCCGCGCGCCGCAAGGAGGCTCCTCTTGGCGGCCGCCAAAGCGGCGGGCTCGTGGCGCGCCATCGCGGCGGCCAGCTCGACGGCCTTGGCGACGGCTTGGCCCTTGGCGACGACGACGTCGACGAGGCCGATGCGCAGCGCCTCGTCCGCCGTCACGACGTCGCCGGTGAGGACCAGGCGCGCGGCGTGGCCGGAGCCCACGAGGTGCGTCAGCCGCTGGGTGCCGCCGCCGCCCGGGATGAGCCCGAGGCTGACCTCGGGCTGCCCGAGCTTGGCGGAGTCCGCGCAGACGCGGACGTCGCACGCCGTGGCAAGTTCGAGGCCGGCGCCGAGGGCGTGCCCGTTGATGGCGGCCACGACGGGCTTCGCCAGCCCTTCGACGGTGGAGTAGATGTGCGGCGGCTGCAGGAAGTGCAGCTGCTCGTCGCTGCTGCGGGTCAGCAGTTCCTTCAGGTCGGCGCCGGCGGCGAAGGCCGTCCCGGCCCCGGTGAGGACGACGGCGCCGATGGCCGGGTCGGATTCGGCGTCCTTCAGTTTCGCGATGAGCTCCTT
>JAXDQQ010000323.1:0-7932 GCA_034667805.1 Thermoplasmata archaeon
GCGGCCTGCGTCGTGATCTCGACGTCGGAGCAGTCGAGCGACTGCTCGCCGGCGCGGAACGAGACCACCATGTAGCGGTACAGATGGCCCGGCGTCGTGTTGGTGTCGAGGTACGACGTGGCGTCGGCCGGCAAGGTCGCGACCAGGCGCAGCGGGCTCGCGGCGCGGAAGACGCGCAGGCCGTCCACCGGCGCCGGCGGCGTGAACCGCATCAGGATGGAGCCGTCGGGCTGCTCGGTGGCGGTGACGTTGTACGGGCACTCGAGCGGGACGGGCGGAGGCGGGCTCGGCGCCGTCGCGGCGACGGTGGGGCATCCCTGCGTCTCGGTCGGTCCGTTGTGGCTCGTCACCATGTAGGTGTACGTCTGGCCCGGCGTGAGGCCGGCGTCCGTGTACGAGGTGATCGCGTCATCCAGCATCACGACGGGCGCGCCGTCGCGGTACACCTTGACGCCCGTGGCGCCGGCGGGCGGCGTCCACTGCACGAGGATGCTGCCGACGTCCAGGCCCGTCGCCGCGACGAAGGTCGGGCACGCAAGCGCCGGGGGCGGCGGGGGCGGGCACGAGACGCCGCCATTGTCCCCGTCGATGAGGCGACCCTGGGCGCCGTAGAAGTTGTCGGTGCCGGCGGGGCCGAGGTGCTCGATGACGGGGCCGAAGACGAAATCCACCTGGAAGAAACAGGGCGGGATCGTGACGTCCATGGAGTGGTCGCCGGCGTCGAAGAAGCCGGTGTCGGAGTCGTGCACGACCTGCAGGTGGGCCGTGTCCGCGTCGAAGGTCGGGCCCGGCGCCATGTACGACACCAGGGAGAGCTGGATGTCCTGGCACGGGGCCGCGATGGTGAAGTCGACGCGCACCAGGTCGCCGGCGTGGACGTTGCCGCCGAGGTCGCCCACGGGGGTGTCGCCGTTGAGCCGGTACGAGAGGCTCGTCATGCGCGCCGCCCCGGCCGGGCACTGCGGCGGCGGAGGCGGGGGCGGGACGCAAGATGTGGTGCCGCCGTTCTCGCCCTCGATGAGCCGTCCCTGGTCGCCGTAGAAGTTGTGAGAGTCGGCGGGTCCCAGATGCTCGATGACAGGCCCGAAGACGAAGTCGACCTGGAAGAAGCAGCCGGGCACGTCGACCCGCATGGCGTGGTGGCCGGCGTCGAAGAGGCCGGTCTCCCAGTCGAAGAGGATCTGCTGGTCCGCCGTCTCGCGGCTGAACGTGGCCGACGGCGCCTCGTACGACACCAGCGAGAGCTCGATGTCGTTGCAGCCGGCGGCGATGGTGAAGTCGACGTCGACGACGTCGCCCGGCTGCACGTGGCCGTCCAGGTTGGGGTACGGTCCCGCGCCGTCGACCATGAACGAGTGCGAGGCCAGGCGGGCGTCGCCGGTGGGGCAGGCCGGCGGCGAGCTCGACGACGAGGTGCTGGTCCCGGGGGCGCACTCCTCGACCCAGAACGTCTTCTTCTTTGCGCCGCCGTGGCCGTCGTCATCGTCGGCCTCGACGCGGTAGTGCCCGGGGTCGAACGTGAAGGGGCCTGCCAAGAAGTCGAAGCCCTTGTCGGCCGCGGTCCCTGTCCACGTCGTCTTGAGCACGATGGCTTTGTCGCCCGTGGGCGGCCAGGAGTAGAACGTCAGGGTGCCCAACCCGTCGGCCATGCCTTGGCCGGCGATCCAGAAGTCGGCGCAGTCGACGTGCGCGTCGTTGCCGGAGCCGCCGCCGACCTCGTCGAGCACCTTGATGGAGCCGGTGTTGCCGGCGGCGACCGCGCTCGGGAGGGGGGCGAGCAGCGCCAGGAACGCGATCAGGGCCACAGGCACTCGTAGGTCGTCGACGGGGCTCATGCGGAAACGACTCCCTGCACGAACATGTCATGCCCCTCCGGAGGAATCTCTCTATAGGTCTGTCCGTCGTAGGACGCGTTTGGCGGCCCGTTTTTTCCGCGTCGGCAGGCTCGCGACGACCGGAAAAGCCACGGTCCTTACTGCAGCGTCGCCCGGCGCAGTCCATCGAGCAGCCGCAGCGGCTCGGACGCCGACCGCGCGACCGGTTCCAGGCAGGCCTGGGCCGCCTCCGGACGGACGTGGCCATCCGCCGATCCGGCGAGCAGGCGCAAGGTCGCGACGCGGACCTGCCCGGTCGGATGCGCAGCAAGCCGGCGCGCCTGCGGGATGCCGGCCGACCGGTGCCAGTACACGGCGCGGTCCAGGAGGCGGTCGCGCCGGGCGTACGAGTCGAGGTCCGGCAGGCCGGCGTGGCGCAACGCGGCCGGGACGGCGGCGAGGATGGCGAGACGCGCCGCCGCCCACGCCTCGCGCGCGTCGCGCGGCGGCGCGTTGGACGGATCGACCTTGAAGCGGAAGGCCCACTCCGACCATGCGAATCCCCTCTCCAGCTCCGCTGGCAGGAGGCCGGTGCCCAGCAGGGCCTGCACGGCTTGCCAGCGCTCGGTCTGGCTCGGCGCGAAGTGGCCGAGCGCGAGAAGGTGCGCGTCGAGGGCCGCGAGGAGGCCTTTCGAGGCTTGGATGCGGTAGGCATGGGGGGCGCCGGCTTCGTCGATTGGCCGCGCGGTGACCAAAAGCAGGCCGGCGGCCCGGTTGACCAGAAGGCGAAGCCCCTCGGCCGGGTCGAGGTCGTCGGGCGAGCGCGCATGGATGCGGGCGAGGAGGTCTTCGCCCCACAGGACGCGGCCGCGCAGCGCCGTCTCGTACCAGAAGATGGAGGAGGCCAGGAGCGGGATGCGCGCCGCCGCGACGGGGGCGAGGTCGATGTGCAGGCCGAGCTCGTCCTCGAGGTGGCCGGCCATCGCGGCGTAGGGGACGCGCGGGCGGCGCAGGCCGCGGAACGCCACGAAGTCGTAGTCGTTCTGCGGCGCGCCGCCCATCATCGCACCCACGCCGCGGGCGAAGCCGCCGGTGAGGACCAGGCTGCGCAGGCCGGGGTCGCCCTGGCGGACGACCTCCAGCACGCGCGCGAGGTCGCCCTCGATGCGCGCCAAGTTCGCGGGATTGTCGTCGACCGTGTAGGCCCGGCTTCGGGGCAGGCTTTGGACCAGGGCTTGCGGGGCCATGCCCGTCGCCCTATTGCGCCAGCTGCGCGAGGGCGATCTCGGGCGGCTTGAGCAGGCTGACGCCTTCCTGCCCCTCGGGCACGGTGAGGCCGACGAGTTCGCACAGCGTCGGGAAGGCGTCGACCAGCGGGCGCAGCCCGACGGGATGCAGCGGCACCTCGCCCTTCGACGACGAGAGGACCAGGAGGCCGTGGCCCTCCTCGCGCTTGTCGAGGTAGCCGTGCATGCCCATCACGAGGGTGTCGGAGGCGTGGAAGTGGTCCGGGGAGAACAGGACGCCCGGCTCGGCGGCGAGCATGCGGTCGCCCGCCTGGCGACCGAGGGGGATGCGCCGGCGCTGCCGCTCGGCGTCGCTCACCACGTGCGTGCCCGGGATGCGGGTGAGCACCGCCTCGACCTCGCGCTGTCCCTTCTCCGTGAGGTACCAGAAGACGGCGAGGGTGCTGTTGACGAGGACGACGTAGTCCTTGGCGGGCTTGGCGCGGCAGTGCTCGCGCAGCGCCTGCTGGACGTCGACGCGGCGCTCGATGGCGGACATGCCGTGGTCGCCGGCGACGAAGAAGTCCCACGAGGCGTAGCCCGCCGCGAGGGCCGCGTGCAAGGCGGCGAGGCGGCGGTCGAGCTTCGGCAGGTGCTGCTTGAGCAGCGCATCGCTGCCAGGCCCCTGCGCGTGGCCGACGACGTCGGCGACGCTGAAGCGCACGACGTAGAGGCCGCAGGGCGCGCCCTCGCGCAGCTCGCGGGCCAAGCGTTCGTGCGTCAGGTCGTCGTCGCCGCCCTGGGCGCCGTCGTAGTAGCGGTACTGCAGGCCGGCCTGGCGGCACAGGTCGAACAGGCTTGGGCTTCCGAGGGCCCCGGGCGCATCGAGCGGGCTGCGGTCGCCGCAGGTGGCGAAGTAGGGCAGGAACTTCGCCGGGATCCACGCAGGGTCGGCGGAGGCGCCGCCGGATTTCCAGGCGGTGAGCTTCTGGATGGCGACGCGGGCGGGGAACAGCGCCTTGCGCGGGCGGACGGCGTGGGCCAGCGGGCCGAGGTTCCGGACCCACTTGAACGGCGAGCGCTCCGGGTCGAAGACGAACTGGCTGAAGTTGCCCGAGGTGTCGGGGTAACGGCCCGAGAGCAGGACGCTTCGTTGCGCGAAGCCGGCGGGGCTCTCGAACGAGCCGGACAGCGAGTTGCGCGACAGGCCGTGCAGGAACGGCATCGTCTCCGGCTGCACGTAGTCGGAGCGGGCGGCGTCCAGGATGATGAACAGCGTGGCGTGGGTCATGGGCGACACCGGTTGGAGCGAACGAGGAGGGCAGGGGGAAGGGCCGGGACGAGGGGAGGAAGGGTGGCGAAGCGGAGAAGGGGAGAAGGGGAGAAGGGGAAAGGGGAGAAGGGGAAAGGGGAGGTCGGCTAGCGGGCCTTGGGCACGGCGAGGACCGGCTGCGTCCGCCGGGCCTTGGCGAAGGACTTCGGCAGCACCGTCGCGCCCTCGTTGGTGTCGGGGGTCGGGACGCCCACCATGTCGCACAGCGTCGGGAAGATGTCGACGAGCGGGCGCGTCTCGAACGTGCCCTTGGCGATCTTGCCGTCGGTCGAGGCCAGGACGGCCATGCCGTAGCCTTCGACGGACTTGTCGAGGTAGCCGTGCATGCCGAGGATGGTGGAGTCCTTCACGTGGAAGTAGTCCGGCCAGAACAGCATGCCCGGGTCGGCCGCCAGCATGCGGTCGCCCCACTTGCGGTTCGTCGGGATGCGGCGGCGCTTGCGCTCCTCCTGGCTCACGACCTTCGTGTGCGGCACGCTGGGCAGCGCGGCCTCGATCAGGGTGCGGCCCTTCTCGGTGAGGTACCACAGGACGACGAGGGTGCTGTTGACGAAGACGACGTAGTCCACGGCGGCCTTGACGTCGAGCTTCTTGAGTTCGGCCAGGAAGTCGACGCGGCGCTCCACCGGGGCCATGCCGTGGTCGGCCGCGATGATGACGTCGACGTCGTCGTAGCCGGCCTTGGCGGCCTCGTAGACCTCGCGCAGCTTGCGGTCGAGCTCCGTCAGGCAGTCCTTCTGGATCTTGTCCACGAAGGGGCCGTAGTGGTGGCCCTGCTGGTCCATGATGCTGAACTGCGCGACGTAGAGGTCGAACGGCTCCGAGTTGCGCAGGTCCTTCACGAGGCCCTTGAACACCTTGTCGTCGTTGCCGGAGACCGGGTGGGCGCGGTAGGTGTAGGTCTTGCCGTGCTCGCGGCACAGGTCGAACAGGCTCGTGGCGCCCAGGGCTCCGGGGTCGTGCACGGGCTTGGTGTCCTCGCAGGGGCGGAAGAACGGCTGGAACTTCGTCGGGATCCACCCGGGGTCGGTGTGGTAGCAGTCCGAGGTCCACTTCGAGATGTAGCGGATGGCGCGGCGCGCCGGCACGAACACCTTGTACGGGCGGACGACGTTGGGCAGCGGTCCGAACTTCTTCAGCCAGGCGAACGGCGAGTTCTCCGGGTCGAAGCAGAAGGCGCTCAGGTTGTCCGACGTGTCGGGGTAGCGTCCCGTGAAGAACGAGGTGCGCTGCGCGAAGCCCGGAGGGCTCTCGAACGACCCGCGTAGCCCGGTCTGCGCCAGGCCATGCAGGAACGGCATGCTGTCCGGTCGGACATAGTCGGAGCGCCCGGCGTCGATGATCACAAACAGCGTGGTTCGGGTTCGGGTCATGGGGTCACCTCCCTGCCTGGGCGGGCTCGATGCGCGCCTCGGCGGGACGGTCGTTGGACCGCCGGGAGGAGCGCAGCAGGCCACGCACGTAGGCCAGGAGGAAAGCGAGGTCGAAGGCGGGGCTCGCGGCGAGCCCGAGGGCGAGGCGGCCGGCCGGCATGCGGCGGGCGCGCTTGGCCGCGCGGCGCAGCGCCGGCAGCCAGAGGACAAAGCCGAGCACGAGGCCCGACGAGAGGCCCGGCTGGAGGAGGAGGTAGGTCAGCCCGCCGGCCAGGAGGACCGCCCACACGAGGACCGGCGTCTGCAAGCCGAGTTCGTCGGCGTGCTCGCCGAGGCCGAGGCCTTCGCGCCGGTTCTTGCGCATCTCGGTGCGCCAGGAGTCGACGTCGCGGTGCAGGACGGCCATGCGCGGCTCGTAGGCGGCGCGGTAGCCGGCCTTCGTCGCACGCTTGACCAGCAGGATGTCGTCGACGGCGGAGGCGCCGGGCGTCGTGCCGATGGGGAAGGTGACGAGGATCTCGCGGCGGATGGCGGCGTTGACGTGGCTGGCATACTTGCTGGGGTCCAGCGCCGCGCCCGACGGGAAATGGTAGCGCAGGCCGCGCACGGCGGCCCCCAGTCCCTGCTCGGTCGGAGCGTGCACCTGCATGCCGTACACGAGGTCGGCCCCGTCGAGGCGCATGAGGGCCATCTCGGTCCAGCGCGGGCTGGGTTCGGTGTCGGCCGAGAGGAACGCGACGTTGGGCGCCTGGGCGAGCTGCACGCCGCGGTTGCGCGCCTCGCCGACGGAGATGCGCGTCTCGGCGACGACGAGGCGCAGCGGGTAGGGGAGCGACGGCTGCGTCTCGAGGACGATGGGCACGGTGCGGTCGGAGCTGGCGGCGTCCACCACGATGACCTCGAAGTCCTGGCGCGACTGCTTGGCTAGCGCCGTCAGGCAGGCGGCGATGTTCGCTTCCTCATTCCAGGTAAGGAGCACCACCGACAGGCTGGGGGGCATCGTTCACCTCCGGAAGCGGACGGGTCTCCGCGAACAGGCGCGCCATGGCCCACAGGCCGAAGGGGGCGTTGGCGAGCGTCCAGGCCAAGGCGACGCCGGGAAGCCCGAGGGCGGCCTCCATTGGTGGCGTGAGGACGAGGAGCAGCGCGATGGTGCCCAGCGGAAGCGCGATGAGCGGAAGGGTGCGCTCGCGGACGCGCAGCACGGAGAGGTAGAGGCTGGACGGGGCGACGACGAGGATGCTGGCGCACAGGATGGCGAAGGGGAGCGCGCCGGCGGTGGCGTAGTCGGCGCCGAAGACGCCGAGGACCCACGGCGCCAGGATGATGCCGGCGATGGCGCCAGGCCCGACGACCGCGAACGTCTGCAAGAGGCCGCGCCGCAGGGCCGGTCCCGTCGCGACGCCGGGCCGGGCCATCTCGGCGAGCGCGCTGCGGCCGATGGCGCCGGCGGCGAGGAAGAGCATCGACGCGACGGTCCACGCCATGCCGAAGTAGGCGGCCGAGGCCGGGCCGTCGGTGGCGAGGACGATGGGCGCGAGGAGGAGGCCGGGCAGGAACTCCGCGGCGGAGCCCGCCATGTTGCGGGCGGCGCTGCCGAGGAACTCGGTCGACTCGACCTGGCGGCCGTCGTGCTGCGGACGGCGGCGCACGAGGACGACGCCGAAGAGGGCCGAGGCGAGCAGCGCGGCGCCCCACGCGGTGGCGACCGGCGTGGGAGCGGCCCAGGCGACGAGGGCGAAGGGGAGGGCGATGCGCACGGCGCTGGCGGCCAGCGTGCGCAGCAGGTTGGTCTGCACGTTGCCTTGGGCGAGGAACCAGGCGTCCTGCAGCCACGTCACGACGAGCAGCAGGCCGATGGCGGCGGCCGCGGCCCACGCCCAGCCGGACAAGGGGGAGAGCGAGGAGGCGCCGCTGTTGCCAGCGACGAGCAGGGCGAGGGCGACGAGGATGGCGGTGCTGGCGCCGATGCCGGCAGCGAGGGCGAGGAGGCGCGTCGCCGACCGGCCGCTGGCCGACGGCACGGTGCGCACCAGGGCGGTGTCGAGGCCGCCCTTGGCCAGCACGCCGATCGTCGTGCCGACGGCGACGGTCGCGTAGCCGACGCCGACGACCTCCGACGGCAGGTGCAGCACGCGCGTCAGGACGAGCCAGAACCCGAGGCCGGCGGCGGCCGCCAGCAGCGT
>JAXDQQ010000324.1:0-4213 GCA_034667805.1 Thermoplasmata archaeon
TGCTGGTGCTGTGGTTGTTCGCCCGCCGCGGCGACTGACGGCCGACCCCCTGGAACAGGGATTCCACGGATCGCACGAAGCCCCTTGGCGTTCGCGGAATTCGCGCAATCCCTGTTTCCGGTCGTCCCCGTCGGTGGGTTCAGCTGTACGTGGCCTTGATCGTCACCGTGCCGGAGCCCGAGTAGCCGTCGATGCGGACGTACCACCAGCCGGCGGCCGGGTTGGCGTGCGTGCACGTCTCGGCGTTGCCTTGCACGAACGGACGGCAGTCGTACACCGTGTCCGTTGGCTTGGCACCGAGCTTCGTGTACAAGTCGGCGTCGAGGCTGCAGCTCAGCACGCCGCACGACGGGCCGGTCATGACGACCTGCAGCTGCGACTTGCCCGCGGGCACCTGGATCTTGTAGAACTTCTCCTGGTTGGCCGCGATGGCGACGTTCTGGTTGACGCCGTTGGCCAGGTTGGGCGTGGACGGGTCGGGGTCGCCGCCTCCGCCGCCGGAGGTCACCGTGACGCTCTGGCTGGTGGAGCCGGTGCCGCCGGAGTTGTCCGTGACGGTGAGACCGACGGTGTATGTGCCCGCGGCCGCGTAGGTGTGGCTCGCCGTCGCGCCGGAGCCGGTCGCCCCGTCTCCGAAGGTCCACGCGTAGGACGCGATGGTGCCGTCGGAGTCGCTGGAGCAGGCGCCGTTCGTCAAGGTCTGCAGGTTCGTCTCGCCGTGCGTGAAGCAGGCGGTCGGGTTGGCGTTGCCGCCCCCGCCGCCGCACAGGTTCTGCACCAGGAGGTCGGCGCGGACGAGGCCGTAGCCGTAGGTGGTGTCGAAGCCTGCGGTGCCCAGGTCCTCGGCCGTGCTGGTGAGGGCCGCGACCGTCTGCGCGTTGGTCTTGGTGGGCGCGCAGGAGAGGGCGAGGGCAAGGATGCCTGCCACGTGCGGCGTCGCCATGCTCGTGCCGCTCATGGTGCCGTACGAGGTCGTGGAGCTGAACGTCGTGGACCAGATGGTGTCGCCCGGCGCCATGACGTCGAGCTGCGGGCCCATGTCGGAGAAGCTGGCCTTCGCCTTCGTCGCGGTCGTGGCGCCGACGGCGACCACGTTGGCGTAGGCGCCGGGGTAGTCGATGGAGTTCGACGCGCCGTCGTTGCCGGCCGCGGCGACCAGGATGGAGCCCTTGCCCCAAGCGTAGTTCACGGCGCTCTCGAGCGTCGTCGAGGCGCCGCCGCCGATGCTCATGCTGATGACGCGGGCGTTCTGGTCGGCCGCGTCGCGGATGGCCTGCGCCACCGTGGACGTGCTGCCCGTGCACTGGACGTTGAAGATGCCGCCGACGGCCGAGAGGACGCGCAACGGAAGGATGGTGGCCTGGCTCATGCCGGCGACGCCCTTGCCGTTGTTCGTGGCGGCCGCGACCGTGCCGATGACGTGCGTGCCGTGGCCGCAGTCGTCGTTGGGGTTGGTGTTGCCATCGACGTAGTTGTAGCCCGTGAGGAAGCGGCCGGCCGGCGTGAAGTCCTCGTGGGTGCGCAGCAAGCCGGTGTCGAGCACGGCGACTTTGATGGCCGACGAGCCGTAGCCGGGCGCCATGCCCCACGCGGCATCGACCTTCATCTGGGTGGGACCGTACTGGCTCGACAGGCGCGGGTCGTTGGAGAGCACTCGCGTCGACAGTGGCAGGTCGTCCTCCACGTAGAGGAGGCCGGGCAGGTCGGATGCGGCCTGGCGCACCTCGCCGACGTCGTCGGCGTACACGACGAGGAAGCCGCCGTTGGGGACGACCTTCTCGACCTCGTAGCCCTCGAGGATCTCGCCGGGGTCGACCGTGGGAAGGAACCCGGGCGCGAACGCCAGGATGGCCTGGCCCATGCTCGTCGGCTCGGGCGCCGTCGGCTCGGGCGTGAAGAGGAGGTCGAGCGGCGTGCCCGGGAAGAGCGGGTCGGCGGCCCACGGGTCAGGCAAGGCCTGGCCGGCCCACAGGTCGAGCCCGGAAGGCGCGTCCGTCGCGTCGTCGGCGACGCCAGGGAGCTCCGACCAAAGCCCGTCTAGGACTTCGGTAGGGGCCGGGTCCGAATCGGGTTGGGCGGCCATGGCCGGGACGAACGTCAAGAGGCACGCGAGGAGGATCACGGGGGTCCGCATGAAGCACCGAAGAAGCCGAACGGCTTGCCCCAACAGAATCGCCGTCGGTAGATGCGCCTTCCAGGATGGGACCGACTTGCCGAAACCCAGGGACAACCTTCTGCGCCCCACGCGTCGGTGGCGGCGGTCTCGGCGGGTCGGGGCGGGTCGGGTCAGAGCAGCGAGAGGTGGCCGGTCACCTTGTCGACGGTGGACTCAGGGCCGGGGCCGATGGCGAGGACCGTGACGGTGCCGGCGGGGATCTCGGTGTGGCCGGCGTCTGTGATGAGGGACGTGCACAGCCCGGCCCGCTCCGCGGCCTGCTTGAGCGGATAGAACTCCTTCTCGGAAGGGACCTTCAAGACGGCCTTCATCTGCCCCTGCGACAGCCATTCCGCGAGGGCGTCCTTGGCGTACTTCTGCGCCTTGAGCGTGCAGTCGACGGCGGCGTGACCGACCTGGGCCGCCAGTTTTCCCTTCGAGAGGTCGAGGTCCTTGCGGGCCACGATGACCATCTTGTACGCCATGCGCGCCTCTCCGCTACTCGCGCCGCGTCGATTCGAGGGCGGGCGACTTGACGTCGGAGCTCTTGGTGAGCTCGCCGCTGACGCCGACGTCGGCCTTGCGCGTCGACTCGTGCCAGGCGCGGCCGGCCTGCTCCGCGTCCGCCCAGTCGATCATCCCCGTCAGCACGACGTCGTCGCCGACGACCGCCGCCAGGGCGACGGGGACGGCCTTGAACGAGCCGGCCTGCTTGAGGATGAGGCGCTCGCCATCGATGGCGACGGTCTCGCCCACGATGGAGCCGTCGTGGCGGGCGAACTTGACCAGGAGGGGGTGGACGGGTCCGTCGTGGCCGCCCGTGGCCTTCGCCTGCTTGGCCTTGGCGCGGGAGCGCATGGCGGCCACGTTGTTGTAGACGATGACCGCGAAGAGGATGACCAGGACCCCGGCCACTGTGTAGAGCTGGGTGTCCCCGGACGCCATCGCAGCGGCCAAGCCCGCCACGGATAAAACAGGGGCGGAAACGCCCGCCCGCGTCCCCCGTCTCCTCCCAAGGCAGTCGAAACCTCCAAGAGCGGCCCGGCGGAATCGTGGTCGTGGCCGTCTGGCTGTTCCTGGTCGGGGCCCTCGTGGCCGTCCTCGGGCTGTTCGTCCTGTTCCAATACAACCGCATGGTGAGCCTGCGCAACCGCTGCACGGAGTCCTGGTCCAACGTCGACACCGAGCTGCTGCGCCGCCACGACCTCGTCCCCAACCTCGTCGCGGCCGTCAAGGGCGCGGCGGCGCACGAGCGCACCGTGATGGCGACCGTGTCGGAAGCCCGGGCGCGTGCCGTGGCCGCCCAGGGAGGCGCGGCGGCCCGCCAAGGGGCGGAGAACGAGCTGTCGCGGGCCGTCGGGCGGCTCATGGCCGTCGCGGAAGCCTACCCGAACCTGAAGGCGAACTCCAACTTCCTTGGCCTCCAGCAGGAGCTGGCGGTGACGGAGGACCGCATCCAGGCGGCGCGGCGCTTCTACAATGGCAACGTACGCGACTACCGTGACCAGACGCGGCAGTTCCCCGGGATCCTGGTGGCGCGCGGGTTCCACTTCGGCGAGATCGCCTTCTTCGAGGTCGACGCTCCGTCGGTGCGGGCGGCTCCGCAGGTCACGATCGGGGGCTAGATGGCTGCTGGCGTGTTCGCGGTGCTAGGCGTCGTCCTGGCGGTGGGCGCCGTGGTCGGCCTCCTCGTCTGGGTCGCGATCCGGATCGAACGCAAGCGCCGCGAGGCCTTCCGCGCCATCGCCTCCCAGCGCGGCTGGACGTACGCCGAGCAGGCCGGCGACCCGTCGCCAAGGTTCACTGGGTTCAAGCCGTTCGGGCAGGGGCACAGCCGCTTGGCGCGCGACGTCCTGGGCGGGATGGTGGACGGCGTCGCCTTCGAGGCGTTCAGTTTCCGCTACGTGGTCACGTCGGGCTCGGGGAAGAACCGCCACGAACAGACGTACTGGTTCACCGTGCTGGCCGTGCCTATGCCCTTGGCCGCGCCGGACTTGACGCTCGAGCCTGAAGGGCTGGCGATGAAGCTCTTCGACGCGCTCGGCGGCGAGGACATCG
>JAXDQQ010000325.1:0-10257 GCA_034667805.1 Thermoplasmata archaeon
GAGCGCGACGCGGCCGGCCAGAAACGGCTGGATTGACCCGACCTGCCGCGTCCTACTCGATGACCGCGGTCACTTCGACCTCGAAGGGCACGTTGAGCGGCAGCTCCGCCATGCCGATGGACGTGCGCGCGTGCTTGCCCCGCTCGCCGAAGGCCATGTTGAACAGCTCGGACGCCCCGTTGGCGGCGAGGTGGATGTCCGTGAAGCCCGGGGCGCAGTTGGCGTAGTTCTGCGTGCGCAGGATGCGGACCTTGTCGAGGTTGCCTGAGGCCTCCTTGAGCACGGCGATGGCGTTGAGGGCGCAGATGCGCGCCATCTCCTGCGCCTGGACCAGCGTGAGCTCCTTGCCGCACTTGCCCGTGAGCACCGGCTTGCCGTCGCGCGTCGGGATCTGCCCGGCGACGAAGACCAGGTTCCCGGCCCGCGTGTGCTGGATGTAGGCCGCGGCGGCTTTCGGTGCGGGGGGCAGGGTGTGTCCGGCGGCCGACAGGCGCTTCTCGACGTCGCTCATCGGGCGGCCGGACGCGGCCGGGCCGGGATGAAGGCTTCGCCGGGACAGGGGCCCACGATATGGACATGGACGGCGTCCCGTGGCAAAACCTTCATCACGGGCTGGGCCGACCGGCAATCGTGCCCGGGACCGAGTTCTTGGTCGTCGACCTGCCAGCCACCGGCCTCGTGCTGGCGCAGCACACGCTGGCCGTCCACGGCAGCCAGGCGGACTCCATCCGTGAGGCGCCCGACGGGCAGGACCCCCGCAAGGCCTCGACCCACCTGGTCGTGCTTCAGGGCTTTTCCGAGCCGCAGTTCCAGGCCCTGCTGGCCGACATGCGGCGGCTCTACCAGGACATCCAGGTCCTCGACGAGGATTCCAAGGCCCGACGCTGGGTCGTGCGCAACCGGTTCAAGATGGACGACATCCAGGCCAAGCAGCTCCTGCTCCTGAACCGCGCGGAGACCGAGTTCGGGCTCTACTGGACGCACATCTACGAAGGCCGCTTCCAGCTGCGCGCCGAGGTGCGGGCGCACGAGCGCGCCCAGTTCGACCTCGAGCGCCTGAAGGAGGTCTTCCGCCAGGCCGGCGTGCCGGCCGAGGTCCGCCTCCAGGAACTCGGCGCCGGCGACATCGCCGTCTCACGGTTCCTGCGCGACCTGCTGGTGCGGTTCGCGCCTGCGCCGAAGGCCGTCAAGCGCACGCCGCGATCGCCTGGAACGTCGTGACGTAGAGGACCGTGTTCGACCACAGGTCCACGATGGTGTACGTCATCGTCGCGGCGGCGCCGTCGTCGGCGCAGAACGCCAGGTAGTCGCCAGCGACCAGCTGCAGTGGGGTCGGCGACAGGCGTTGGAACTCCTTGGTGACGTCTGGGTCGGAGGCGTGCGCCCTGACGGCTTCCGTCCCCGGGTCGGCCTCGAGCCGCACCGAGGTGCCCAGGGTCGTCGCCTCGATGGCGAGGCGGTTCCAGTCGGCGCCTTCGACCGCCATGACGACGATGAGCTCGTCGCTGTTCTCGTTGCGGCTGAAGGAGGCCTCGAACGGGCCGGGCCCGTCGATGATGGCCACGGTGCCACCCTTCGGGTCCACGATGCGTGGCCGCGACACGCCCGAATCCGCGGCATCGAAGACGCGTCGCTCGCCGGGGCACCATTCTGCCGGCCCACCCGGGTGCGGCCCGCCCGTGTCCTCCCAGACCAAGGGCTCGGAATCGCGCTCGCGACCGGCGCCATCCGTGAGTTTCCAGGCGTGGCCCGCGATGGAGAGGCAAGGTCCATTGACGTGGTCGAAGACCGCCCAGGCCCCGTCCTCGGTGATGGCGCCGAAGAGAATCTCGAGCCGGGGCTCCGAGGGGCTGACCGACGTCCCATCGTCCCGCGAGGCGGGGTCGACGTTCGGCTCCAGGCAGCCGGACAGGGTCGCCACGGCCAACAGCGTCCAGACCAAACGACCGCCGACCACGCGGCCAGAGCGGGCCCCCAGGTTAAGGAGCCGATGCGCCCCGTGCAAGGGGAGCTCCAGCCGGCCACGGCTCCTGCGCCTTCGAGGTTTTTCAACCCCCCGTCCGTCGCAGCCACGCCCATGACCAAGATCGCCGTGCTGGTCAAGATGGCTCCCGACGTGAGCCAACTCAAGATCGACCCTGCGACGCAATCGCCCAAGATGGACGGCCTGCCGTGGAAGGTCTCCGACTTCGACAAGAACGCCATCGAGGCCGCGGTCAAGCTCAAGGAGAAGGGGCAGGCGACGAAGGTCACCGCCTACACGTTCAACGGCGGCGCCAACGTCCTCAACCTCATCAAGGAGCCCTTGGCCATGGGCTGCGACGAGGCCGTCGTCCTTTCCGGCCCCGACACCGACGGAATCGGCATCGCCCGGGCGCTCGCCGCCGCCATCCAGAAGGACGGCGCCGACCTCGTCTTCGCGGGGGAAGTCTCCATCGACCGCGTCGCCGGCGAAGTCGGCCCCCGCGTGGCTGCCCTGCTGGGCATGCCGAGCCTGGTCAACATCCTGGAGATCGGCGGCGTCGAGGGAGGCGTGCTCAAGGCGACGCGCGACGCCGACCCGGCCGAGACCGTCGAGGTCCCGCTGCCCTGCGCCGCGACGTTCAACGACGCCTCCAACCACCCGCGACTGCCGGCCCTCATGGCCATCCTTCAGGCGGGCAAGAAACCCATCCGCCAGGTGAAGACGGCGGACCTCGGCGTCGCCGACGCGCAGATGGCGCGCCGCATGGCGATGACCGGCAACAAAGCGCCCAAGCAGGAGCGCAAGGGCATCGTCTTCTCCGGCGCCGACGCGGCCGAACAACTCGTCGCGGCCCTTCGCAAGGAAGGTGTCGCATGAGCGCGGCAGGCAGGCCAGCCGCAGAGAGCGCAGAGTTCGCTGAGGACGCCGTTCGCTCTGCGGCCTCTGCGCTCTCTGCGTTGGCCCCTGCTTCCGTCGAGGTGTCGGCATGACGACTGTGCTTGTCTGGTCGGACGACGCCAAGACGCAAGGCGAGCTCGCCGCCAAGGCGCAGCAGCTCGGCGGCACGGCGCAGGCCTTCGACGCCGCGTCGCTGCCCGACCAGGATTCCGCCACGGTGGCGCTCGGCCTCGCCGACGCCGCGAAGAAATCGGGGGCGGCCCTGGTGCTCGTCGGCGCCACGAAGAAAGGCAAGGACGTCGGCCCGCGCACGGCCGCCCACTTGGACTGGCCCTTCGCCTCGGAATGCCTGGCCATCTCCGGCTCCGGCGGCTGGACCGTCGAGCGCATGGTCCTCTCGGGCAACTCGAAGGCGACCTACACCCTTGGCGCCAACGCCGTCTGCACCGTCATGGGCAAGACCTTCGAAGGCAACGCCCAGCCGGCCGGCACCGTGTCCGGCTCCGCCGCGCCCAGCAAAGTGAAGGTCATCGGCAAGAAGGAGGACAAGCACTCCGACTTCGACCTCGGCTCCGCCGCCGTCGTGGTGGGCGTCGGCCGCGGCTTCAAGCAGAAGGAGGACATCAAGCTGGCCGAGCAGTTGGCCAAGGCGTTCCCCGGCGGCGCCGTGGGCTGCAGCCGCCCCGTCGCTGCGGACCTGAAGTGGCTCGGCGAGGAGCACTGGATTGGCCTGTCCGGCCACGCCATCAAGCCGAAGGCGTACATCGCCTGCGGCGTGTCGGGGCAGATCCAGCACATCGCCGGCATCCGCGGCTCCAAGCTCATCGTCGCCATCAACACCAACAAGGACGCCCCCATCTTCGGCGTCGCCGACTACGGCATCGTGGGGGACCTCTACCAGGTGCTGCCCAAGATGACGCAGCTGCTCCAGAAGTGAACTCCCGGCGACCAGAGGGGCCGGTGGCCCGCGCCCCGGTGGGAAAGCCTAACGTCCTGGGCCGCGCCTTCGCCGATGTGCGTGGGTCCGTCGTTGCCGTGGCATGCCTTTGCCTGGCGTTCGCCTCGTCCGGCTGCCTCGGCTCCGGCGGTGGCATCTTCGGCGGAGGCGGACCCGGGCCGAAGGACTTCGTCTCCGACGACCAGTACACCAAGTGGGTCATCGAGGTCGACACCGTGCAAGGCCAGGACCCGCCCGCCGGCGTGCTCGACTTCCTCAAGGGCCGGCTCGTCGGCGCCGTGAGCAAGCCCGACGGAGTCGAGATCCGCATCGACGAGACCCTGCCGGCCCGCGGCGGCACCTGGTCGCAGAAGGACGTCCTCGACTACAGCGACGCCCACTTCCAGACGGCCACCTCGGGCAAGACCGCGGCCCTCCACCTGATGTTCGTCGACGGCGCCTACGAGCAGTCCAACGTGCTCGGCGTCACCTTCAGCCGCGCCACGGGCTCCGGGCGCGTCGTGGAGACCGGGCCGGTCGTCATCTTCTCGAACTCGATCCGCAGCAACTGCGGGCCGATCTGTGCCAGTGGCACCACGCCGGCCTTCCGTTCCGTCCTCGTGCACGAGTTCGGCCACGCCATGGGCCTCGTCAACAGCGGCATCGACATGGTCAAACCGCACGAGGCCTCGACCTGCAACAACGCGCCTGACCACGGCCACTCGTCCAACACCCAGTCCGTGATGAACTGCTCCGTCGAGACCAACGGCATCTTCAGCCTCCTGAACACGCCGCCCACCGAGTACGACGGCGACGACCACGCCGACCTGTGCAACGCCGGCGGCAAGTGCTGATGAAGCCGATTTCCGCCTGATTCAGCCGATTCCGTTCAGGGAGCCGGCTTGGGACAACCGGCTGGATCCGGTGCAATCGGCTAAATCAGCGGCCAAGCGTAGCGAGGCCGCGAATGGCCAACGAGTGCCCTGACTTCCCGGACCAGCCGTGCAGGGTCAACCTGGACCTGATGCCGGGGGACACGGCGCTTTGGATGTACATCCTCACCGCCGTCGCCTTCGCCGTCTTCGTCTACGGCTTCTACGAGATGGTCAAGGTCTGGCGCCTCGGCAAGCCGTTCAAACCCGTGTCGTGGAAGGTCGGCCTGCCCCGCCTCGTCACGGCCCTGGCGACCCACAAGAAGTTCCAACAGCAGCCGCGGCCGGGGACGATGCACGCCTGGGTCTTCTTCGGCTTCGTGATGCTGTTCATCGGCACCGCGATCGTCGCCCTCGACGCCGACCTCTTCGAGCACCTGCTGAGGATGAAGCTCCTCTTCGGCCGGCCGTACCTCGTCTACGAGCTCGTCCTCGACGCCTTCGGGGTCGTGTTCCTCATGGGCACGGCGTTCCTCTTCGTGCGCCGCTACTCGGAGAAGCCTCCGCAGCTGCACGCCTGGCCCCGCCCCGAGGCCCCGAAGTGGCTGCGCCTCGGTGGCGACGCGTACGCCCTGGTGTTCCTCTTCGGCATCGGCGTCACCGGCTTCCTCCTCGAGGCCATGCGGCTGCGCTACCAGGTCCTGCACGACGGCATCACGTACGCGTCGTGGAGCTTCGTCGGCAACGCCCTCAGCCTCGGCTTGCGCGGCGCCAATGAATCCCAGCTCCTCGCCGCGTACCCTGTCCTCTGGTGGACGCACTTCGCGCTGTGGTCGTCCGTGCTCGCCGTCCTGCCGTGGACGAAGTTCAAGCACATCGTGACGTCGAGCCTGAACATCTACTTCCACGACCCCGCCAGGCAGAGCCGGCCGGAGCTGCCGACGCCCTTCAACCTGCCCAAGATGATGGCCGAGAACGTCACCGACTTCCCGCCCGTCGGCGTCGCCACCATCCGCGACTTCACCTGGAAGGACCGCCTGAGCTTCGACGCCTGCACGAACTGCGGCCGCTGCGAGTCGGTGTGCCCGGCCACGGCCGCCGGCCGCCCGCTCAGCCCGCGCAAGCTGATCCAGGACCTCAAAGCCGAGATGTGGCGCGACTACCGCCATGCCGGCTCGGCCGCCAAGACCGACCCGCGCGCCGGCGCCGGCAACGTGGCGCACCAGGTCGGCACCGCCAACGCGGGCGCCACCGACAACACCGGACCGGCGGACGGCGCGCGCAAGCTGATGTCGGTCGACGGCGTCGGCACGGCGCTGCAGGAGGCGACGCTGTGGAGCTGCACGACCTGCCGCGCCTGCGTCACGTCCTGCCCCGTCGACATCGAGCACGTCGACCTGATCGTCGACATGCGGCGCGCGCTGGTCATGGAGTCCAAGCTGGACGAGAACCAGCAGCGTCTCCTCGTGAACATGACGAACGCAGGCAACCCCTATGGCTTCCCCGCCTCCGACCGCGCCAACTGGATGGCGAAGCTGCCGGACGGCGTCTTCGTGCCGACGGCGGCGGAGAAGGCGGCCAAGGGCGAGAAGGCCGAGTACCTGTGGTGGATTGGCTGCTCCGGCTCCTTCGACCCGCGCAACCAGCAGGTCACGCGCTCCATCGCGACGCTCCTCAACGCCGCGAAGGTGGACTTCGCCATCCTGGGCAATGAGGAGCGCTGCAATGGCGACCCGGCCCGCCGCATGGGCGAGGAGGGCCGCTTCCAGCAGTCCGTCATGGAGAACCTCGTCACCTTCCAGCAGCACCAGAAGACCTTCGGCCCCCAGGGCGCCGAAGCGCCGACGATGAAGGTCATCGCGCAATGCCCGCACTGCCTCAACGCGCTGGGCAACGAGTACAAGGAGTTCGGGGCGAACCTGGAGGTCGTCCACCACACGCAGCTCCTGGAGCAGCTCGTCGCGGAGGGCCGCATCCCGCTCAAGGAGGGCGCCGAGCTGAAGATCACCTACCACGACTCGTGCTACCTCATGCGGCACAACGGCATCGCCGACGCACCGCGCAACGTGCTGCGCCGGGCCAACAACGGCCTGCCCATCCTCGAGATGGCGAACAACAAGAAGGAGGGCCTGTGCTGCGGCGCGGGCGGCGCGAACATGTGGTACGAGGTCAAGACGGAGGCGACGCGCATCAACGTCATCCGCGCCAAGCAGGCGGCGGACACCGGCGCCGACACGGTGGCCACGGCGTGCCCGTTCTGCCTCACCATGATGACCGACGGCCTCAACCTCACTGGCCAGGAAGGCAAGATGCAGGCGCGGGACCTGGCGGAGATCCTGATGGACCACTTGGACTGGACGCCGCCGACGCCGCCGACGCCGCCGGTGACGGAAGCTCCCGTCGACGCAGGCGTCGGGGGCGGCGGCTGGTCGGGATAAGCGACTTTGGAGCCCAAACTCGGCGCGGATTCTAGCCGGGGGGCGGCTTCATGGCCGACCATGCATGGAAAACCGGTTCCGGCAAGCATGGCGGATGTCGTCGGCCCGATGGCCGAAGCAGCAGACTACGAGCGATTGCAACTTCTGCGCCGACGCGGCGTCGTCTGTCTGCTTTTGGGGCTATGGGCTTCTGCTGCCACGCTGTTTGTTGTTGGCTCCGATGCGTTCCTGCTCGCGGCAATCATCCTGTTCGCACTGACCGCCATCGCCCGTCGCCTGCTCAAGCGCAAGTTGGATTGGCGCTCGTTGTTCGGGACGTACGAGGGTGGGCAACCGAGGTTTTGGCATGTCCTTGCCTTCGCGGTCTTGTTCTTCCTCCTCGCGTGGGTCTCTCCCGATTGGTTCGTGGCGAGTTTCGCCCATTTCGAGGTCACGATCGCGATTGCCATCGCCGCGATTGCGTTCGTCTCCGGAGCCCGCGCCAAGGATTGGCCATTGTACCACTTGGGTTGGCTCCCCCTCGCGGTCGCCGCGCCGATCCTCTTCGGCCTCGCCCCTCATTGGCTGTTTGTGAATCGCGAGGCGGCGGTCATCGCGGCCCTGGCCTTGCCGCTCCTCGGATTGTCCTTGTTCCGCCTTCTGGCCCCGCGCAGGTGGCTCGTCCGATGAGCGGGCCCTTGCCGGAGCAGTTCGACCCCCTCCTCCATTCTGGCCCACGCATCACGATCCTGTCGCGGCTCGTCATCCATCAGGCGATGGGCTTCGCCGCATTGCAGAAGTCGACGACGCTCACCGCCGGCAACCTCTCCACGCACCTCGACGTCCTCGTCAAGGCGGGCTACGTCGCCCTCGACGTCGACGAGAAGAAGGTCGTGCGGCGCAAGACGGTGCGCATCACGGTCACCGGGGATACCGCGTTCCGGGCCTACGTCCAGCAGGTCCGCGCCATCCTCGAAGGACTCCAAGGAGAGCTTCCGGCGCACTCCAGCAATCATCCGTATCCCGGATAATACCGAACGATCGCCGATGGTTTATCCGATGGACTGTGAGATTTCGCTGCAATGACCGGTGGGGTTAAGCCCAGGGAAATCAACGAGCGGCTGATGGATCCGGTCCGGGCCAGCCTGGCTCTCCTTGCGCTCGCTCTGCTGGTCGGAGCCATGCCCACGCAGGCGCAGCTGGCGAACCCGAACCAGTCGACGCCGACGACGCTCTACTTCCACATCTTCGACACGTTCAACGCGTTCCCCATCAACACGCAGCCGATGGACGTGGAGTTCTTCGAGGTCGGCGGCACGAACTTCCCCACCGCCTCGCACACCATCGTCTCGCAGCAGGTCGGCGACTACGACTTCAACACCATCTACGGCTTCTCGACGTCCGGCCCGGTGGAGTACGACTTCATCGAGAACGGCCACCCCCGCTTCCATCCCGAGCGTGGCATCGCCGCCGACGTGCAGGTCGACCCGTCGGTCCAGCCTGTCGTCTACCTCTACATGGACGTCCGGGACATGTTCAGCACCGACGCCGGCGACCCCGCCCTCGGCCTGCCGCAGTTCCTGCCGTCCTTCACGTTCCGCTACACGATGCGCACCGGCAACCAGGTCGGGCCCGACAGCAACCTCGACGCCGGCCAGCTTCTGATGTCCGGCCAGATGACGGCGCACGTCGTGGACACGCATGCCGCCGGCCAGAACGGCCTCTTCGCCGGGATGACCGCCCCCGACGGCACGCCGGTCTTCATCCCCGACGAGGCAGGCGTCGTCGAGTTCGCCATCCCCCTCACCGTTAGCAACCCCGTCATCCCCAAGGCCGACTCCTTCAACGTGCGCATCGACTGGTACCAGAACCCGAGCGGCGACGCCGCGCAGGACGACTCTGTCGCCGAGGGCTGGATGCGCCTCATCTCCGACGCGCAGCACCTGCCGCGCTTGCAGCTCGCCGTGATGAACCCGGTCTACATCGAGTACATCCACCCCGAGGTCGCGGCCGGCATCCTGCTGATCCACTCCTGCGTCAACTCGCCGTGGGGCACCTACGACGTCGACGTCGCCAACATCACCGTCGCCGTGGATGGCCCGACCGCGCCCTCGAAACTGCAGCAGGTCATCTCGCAGAACTCGCACGTGCACGGCCTGCACGACAAGTGCGCCGAGGTCACCTACCTGTGGCGCTTCCGCGACGAGGACGCCAAGAACGGCGACTACGCCATCCAGCTCGACGTCCCCAACATGGCCAAGAGCTCGCTGGCCACCGGCCAGGCCGGCTTCAGCGTCGAAGGCAAGAAGGCGTACGGCATCGACGAGGGTGGCGAGGTCGTCGAGCCCGCCGCCGGCTCGGAGGGCAAGACGTCGCCGATGCCCGTCGCACCGGCCGTCGCCCTGCTCGTCGTCGGTCTCGCGGCGTTGGCCCGCAGGCGGTCGGCATGAAGGCCCTCCTGCTCGTCGGCCTCATGGTCAGCTTCACGCTCGCCGGCTGCTCCGGCGGCGGGGACGACGGCGGCGCTGGCGGCCAGACGGCCACCGGGACCGCGGGCCCGATCAAGGCCGGCAAGGGCGCCATCAGCGGGCTTCTGATCAACGACGTCTTCCGGCCCGTGCCGGGCGGGCTCGTGCTCATCCAGGAGCTCGGTCTCACGGCCACCTCGGATGCGTCGGGCCAGTTCGCCTTCAACGACCTGAAGCCCGGCTCCTACCTCCTGCGCGTGCAGGCGGACGGCCACGAGGCCGCCCCGCAGAACGTCGAGGTCAAGGAAGGCGAGTACGCCGAAGTGGAACTCGTCGCGCGCCGCGTGTCGAGCGAAGGCGGCCGCATCATCACGACGGAGTACTCGGTGTTCATCCCGTGCTCCATAGACTACGTCGCCAACGGCAACGTGGCCGACTGCACCCTCGACCAGTCCGGCGACTCGTTCCGCGCCGGCTTCTCCAGCAACTACACCAGCTATGGCAACGTCACGTACCTCGTGACCGAGATGAAGGCCAACAAGGTGGACCGCTACGAGGTCCAGCTGCGCTGCGAGACGCCGGATGAATACCTGTACTACTCCGTGTCGCAGTTCGAGGGAGACTACACGAAGATGGTCATGCCCTTGGGCGGCGTCTCGGAGCAGAGCGCCGAGCTGAGCTATGGGCCCAACCTGCCCTG
>JAXDQQ010000326.1:0-7680 GCA_034667805.1 Thermoplasmata archaeon
TCACCCAGATGGCCGAGGCCCTCGGCATGGACGCGCAGGAGGCGCTGAAGAAGATCCACGTCGCCCGCGCCTTCAACAGCAACCACCAGATGCTGCTCGCCGAGCGCGCCGGGGAGATCTGCCGCGACTTTCCCATCAAGCTCATCGTCGTCGACTCGCTGACGGCGCACTTCCGCGCCGAGTTCGTCGGCCGCGGCACCTTGGCGGACCGCCAGCAGAAGCTCAACCGCCACATGCACGACCTGCAGCGCCTGGCCGGCATCCAGAACGCGGCGTGCGTCGTCACCAACCAGGTCTCCGCCAAGCCTGACGCCTTCTTCGGCGACCCCACCCGCCCCATCGGCGGCCACATCGTCGGCCACACCTCGACGTTCCGCATCTACCTGCGCAAGTCGAAGGGCGGCAAGCGCATCTGCCGCCTCGTCGACTCGCCGCACCTGCCCGAGGGCGAGGCGGTCGTCAACGTGTCCGAGCAGGGCATCCGCGACGGCATCTAGGCGCAGATTCCGCAGATTTCGCTCCGCTCCAGCGGATTTCACAGATCCGGTCGTTCCAGCGAAAGCACCGAATCTGTGAAATCCCCCCAGAGGTCTGCGAAATCTGCGTATGGCGTTCGAGCACAACGGGTACACCCTGCACGCCAGGGAGATCGAGCTGAAGGGCGGCCACAAGCAGGTCATCTACTTCTTCAGCCAACGCAACCCGAAGTCCGGCGTGCCCGTCGAGATGCCCGCCGGCTACGGCTTGGCCGTCAACAAGCGCACCGGCCTGCCTTACCTGAAGAAGACCTAGCAACGCTTCGCGGCGGGCAAAACCAACTTCCCGGCGGATTTGGTGGCTTCGCTCAAAGAGAAATAGGGGAACGAAGTCGCCGCGGCATGGACAAGGACGACGGAGCCCCAGGCCAGGACGGCCACGGCGAGCTCGTCGACCTCAAGTGCCCCGACTGCGAGGAGGTCTGGGAGCACACCGTCCTGCGCGCCGCCGATTCCGGCTGGACCGTCAAGTGCCTGCGCTGCAAGCGCGTCCGCACCATGCCGGCCCCCAAGCAGGAACGCTTCGTCCCCGTCCCCGTCATCATCAGCGAGGGCGGCAACTCGCGCACCGAGCGGCTGCAGGTCCCCCTCGACGGCTGGGTCGCCAACGACGACGAATTCGACCTCGAGGGCCACCGCGTGCGCGTCACCGCCGTGGAGATCGACGCCGGCCAGCGCCCCAAGAAGGCCAAGGGCCGCGACGTGCGCACGGTCTACGCCGTGATGTTCGACACCGTCACGCTGCACTACACCGTCAACATGGGCGAGCTGACCAAGAGCTTCCAGGAGGACGTGGTGCCCGAGGAGGAGATCCACGTCGGCTCCATCCGCGAGGTCAAGGGGGAGCGCCTGGCCATCAAGACCCTCAAGTCCGACCAGAACCGCACCCTGCACCGCGGGTACCTCTACGCGCGCAACGTCAGCCGCGTCTTCGCCGACGTCGCCCGCAGCAAGGGCGGCACCCGCGAGCGCACGCGCCAGCGCGGCGCCGGCCCCTGGGGCAACAATGGCGCCCGGCCGTCGAACAAGGACAAGAAGCCCCGCGGCCTGGGCTCCCGGCGCTCCTAAAGGCCGCGTTTCTAGGCCAAACCTGGCTTGCCCGAAGGGCTTAAGGGAAGGCCGCATCCAGGCCTTCTCGTGCCCTCCAGCAAGACCCCCGCCAAGCCCGCCAAGACGGCCGCCAAGGCCCCGGCGAAGCCGGCGCCGAAGTCTGCTGCCAAGCCCGCCGCCAAGCCCGCAGCCCCCCCGCCGGCCCCGAAGCCCTCCGGCAAGCCTCTGAGCCGCGCCGCCGAGGGCAAGGCCAACCGCGCCGCGGCCGCCGCGGCGCTGCCGCCGTTGCCCCGCGGCATGGGACCGGCCGCCTCGGCCGCCAAAGGCGGCGTCGACGCCGAGCCCGTGCCGGCCCCGAAGCTGGAGAAGCTCGCCGACGGCGTGCTCTGCCAGATCGAGGTCCTCAAGGACGGCCACTTCTTCATCGCCCGGACGCAGACCGACTCGGGCCAGGCCAAGGAGTTCAAGAACACGGTCTTCGAGGATCTCCTGACGGAGATGCTCATCACGTTGCAGGAACAGCTGGCTGACTGATCAGCCGGCTGCGGGGGGCCTCGGATTCAACAGATTCCCTGGGCAACTTGGACCGATGCCACCAGTTGCCATTCACCTGATTTCAGTTCGTTCTGCGGGGACGAAATCTGCTCAATGCTGAGCCTACGCCACCCGGAAAATTCCCATTGTTCTGCTCAATCCCAGGTCCCCCACACCTTGGCGGCGCCCTAGTTCCGCAGCCGGACGCGACTGCCGCCGCGCTGCCCTTCCGGCGGCCGGTGCACCTCGAAGTCCGAGCGCAGCGACTCCAGCAAGGCGACGAGCTGGCGTTTGCCGTACTGGCGCGGGTCGAAGTCCGGGTTGTTGGCGTACAGGATGTTGCCGACGCCGCCGACGTCGGCCCAGCCGTCCTCCCCTTCCGCGTCCTCGACGGCGCCGCGCAGGAGCTCCACGGCCTCCTTGGGCGGGGCCCGCGCCGGCGACGCCGGCTCGCGCTCGGCGGTCCGCTCACGGTTCGCGCCGTTGGTGGGGCGACGCCCGCCGCCGCGCTCCGGCCGTTCGGCGGCCGGCGGCTCGCGCGCCGGCTTGCCCTTCTGCTTGGCCAGCGTGTCGAGCGCGATGAAGCGGTCGCACGCCTTGATGAGGGACTTGGGGGTCTGCGCGCGGCCCATGCCCACGACGGTCTTGCCGGATTCACGCAGGCGCATGGCCAGGCGCGTGTAGTCGGAATCCGAGGAGACGAGGCAGAAGACCTGGGCCTGGCCGCCGTGCAGCAGGTCCATGGCGTCGATGATGAGCGCCGTGTCGGTGGCGTTCTTGCCAGGGACGTAGGCGAACTGCTGCACCGGCTGCAGCGCGTGGTCGTGCAGGAGCTTCTTCCAGCCCTGCAGTTCCGTGCCGGTCCAGTTGCCGTAGACGCGGCGGATGGTCGGGCGGCCGAAGCGGGCGGCCTCGGCGAGCACCGTCTCGAGCATGTCGGCGGCGACGTTGTCGGCGTCGATGAGGACGGCCACCGGGACCGTGGACACGCCGTCGGCGGCTTCGGGCATGCCCGGGGCTAGGGGCGGAACGGGTTAATCCCTGCGGAGGCAAGCGATGATGAGCCGGCGACGCCCTCCTGGCGACGTGGGAATCGCCGCCCTCCGGAAGATCCTCCCACCCGCGCCGTTCGACGTCGCGCAGCTCAAGGGCAAGACGGTTGCCGTGGACGCGGACAACCTCGTCTGGTCGTTCGTGACGGCGCTCGCGGGCGCGGGTGAGCTCCCGAAGGCCCCGGACGGGCGGTCGAACGCCCATCTGCTGGGCCTGCTGTCGCGGCTCTCCCTCTACGCCAAATGGGGCGCGCGGAGCGTCTGGGTCTTCGACGGCGTCCAGCCCGACCTGAAGGAAGCCACGCTCATCGAACGCGGGGAGCGCATCGAGGCGGCGCGCGTGGCCGGCGACAACTACCAGGCGTCCGTCGCCGTCGACGAGGACGACCTCGAGGAATGCCGGACCCTCCTCACGGCGCTCGGCCAGCCGTGGATCGTGGCGCCCGGGGAATCCGACGCCCAGTGTGCCCACCTCGTGCAGGCGGAGAAGGCGTGGGCCGCCGTGACGCAGGACTGGGACATCGCGCTCTTCGGCGCGCCACGGGCCCTGCGCAACCTCACGCTCAGCGCCACGCGGACGCCAGAGATTCTGGACCTCGCAGTGGTGCTCAAAACGGCGGGCCTCACGCGCGAGCAACTGGTGGATGCCGCCATCCTCATCGGGACCGACTACAACGAGGGCGTTTCAGGAGTGGGGCCGGTCAAGGCCGTGAAGCTGGTGAAACAGGGCAAGAAGCCCGAGGAGTCGGGCATCGCGAACGCGGACGAGGTCCGGGCGCTCTACTTCGCGCATCCGGTGGACAAGAAGTTCACGCCGAAGTTTGGCAAGCCGGATGCAAAAGCCACCCTGGCATTCCTCACCAGGCGCGGCATCGACGAGAAACGAGGCCGCGACCTGCTCGAATTGCTGGCCGCCTGACCTGGCCCGTTCGATTCCCCGGGCGCCGTGCAACCTCCTTCCGCCGTCGGCGTCGTCGTGGGCGTCGGCGCTTGGGTCGACTTGGCCGTCACGGGTCACGGAGGAGCGGCGCCGCACACGCCGACGAAACAGGGAAACGCACAGAACGCACTGAACCGACTGAAAAGGTTCTGTGCGTTCAGTGGTTTCATTGTTGGGTCGTCGTGGTCGGCGTCGCCGGCGGACGACGTTGCAACGTCGCGAAGCAGGAACGGCGCCGCGTCTGGGCGCTCATTGAAGCAGCGAAAGAAAGGAAGGAAGAGGAAGGAGAAGGAGGGAAGAGGGCCGATTGCCAAATCTGGCGAATCGTGGGAGGAATCCGCCTACAGGCGGTGCTGCTTCGCGGCTTCCTTCTTGGCCCAGATGAGCTTGTCCTTGTCGCGGCGCGTGGACTTGCGCACCGACGGGCGGGTGTGCTCGGAGCCCTTGCCGCGGTAGCGCAGGCCGCGGTGCTTCTGGCCGGCCGACGTCTTGCCGCGAAGGACGCGGTTGCGGGCGTTGGCCTGCGTGATCCAGCCCAGGTCCTTGTCGGACTCGATGGACGGGTGGTACGGGTCGAGCATGATGACCTCGTAGTAGTGGTGCTTGCCGTCCTCGCCGATCCAGTACGAGTTGAGGACCTCGAGGTTGGGGAAGTGCTTGGAGACACGCACTTCGGCGATGGCCTGCGTGTTCTGGCGCATGGTGATCTTGTTGACACCCATCTTCGAGGGGACACGGCCCTGGACGAAGCGCTGCTTCCGGAGGCCACCGCGGCGGACGCGGGCGCGCACGACGACGACGCCCTGCTTGGCCCTGTAGCCGAGGGCGCGGGCGCGGTCGAGGCGCAGCGGCTTGTCGACCTTCTCGAACGACGGGCCGGCGCGCCAGGCGACGAGGCGGTCCCATTGCGCCGAGCCATGCTGGTCGCTGTGCTTCTTCCAGGTCTCTCCCATGTGATGGTACGCGTTTGGCATTGTTGCACCCGTGGTGCGATGCATCGTCGGCGCAGGTCGATCCCTGCGTCGGATGCGGTTCGCGGTTGGCCGGTTCGGCCCAAGGCACGAGGCCTTTGCCCGGAGGCGGGGCTACATTCCAGCGCACGGCCCGAAGGCCTTGCAAGTCGGCCGACAAGGGGGATGTATATAGGCTCAACGGCCGCCGGTCGGCCGGTCTCCTGGACCTCGGCCCACCAGTGGTTGCCCAGCGCCTTGGGGTGAAGGACCCCTTTCAGGAGGTGGGCACATGGGGGGACGACTCCGTTTTCGCCCCGGAAGGGGAATGCCGGCGGCCCCCCAAGCAGGCGCGTGCGCACCCGCGTCGCAGCCGGCCTGACGGCCTTCCTGGCCCTCTCCCTGCTCGCCGTCCCCACGGGTGTAGCCTCGACCCCCGTCGGTCTGGGGACGGCTGGCGCCTTCGCCGTCCTGGCCGGCAGCGGCATCACCAACACGGGTGCGACCACCATCACGGGTGACGTCGGGACGTATCCCACTCCTGCCCAGACCGGCTTCGGCAGCGTCACCCTCGTGCCCCCCAGCACCAACCACGGCAGCGACGCGGTGGCCCAGGGCGCCAAGAGCGACGCCCGAGCCTCTTACGCCGACGCCGCGGGACGCCCCGCGGACCTCGTGGCCACCGAACTTGGGGGGACGACGCTCGCCGGCGGCGTGTATCGCGCCGACTCGGGGACGTTCCAGATCACGGGGACCCTGAAACTCGATGGCGAAGGCGACCCGGACACCGTCTTCGTCCTCCAGGCGACGAGCACCCTCGTCACCGCCAGCGGGTCCAACGTCCAACTGCTGCGCGGCGCCCTGGCGTGCAACGTCTTCTGGACGGTCGGAAGCGCCGCGACGCTCGGCTCGGGCTCCGTCTTCACCGGCACCATCCTCGCGCATGACGACATCTCGCTCGACGACGCGGTCACCGTGCACGGCCGGCTGCTGGCGGGTCTACAGGGCTCCGGGGCCGGCGCCGTGACGCTGATCCACGACACGGTCGACGTCTCGCCGTGCCACGCCAAGCCCTCCTCCTCTTCCTCTTCCTCCTCAAACCCTCCATCGACGACGCCGGGCCCAAGCTCCACGAGCGGATCCTCCAGCCCATCCCCACCCTCCGGAACCGCTTCGTCGAGCTCCTCGACCTCGGCGCCGGGCAACGGCACGGGCGTGTCGGTCCCGCTGTTCCCCACGGTCGGCGACCTCGCGATCGCGGTCGTCGCCGGCCTCGGTGGCGTGCTGTTCATCCTCCGCCGACGACTGCGTTAGGGCATCCCGTGCCAGGATCGCCCTTCAGCCCGACGCCGTCAGGGCGGACTAGGCCGCGCCCGTCGTGCCCAGGCTCTTGCCTTCGATGAGCTTCCCCGTCCACGGGTTGCGCAGGCGGCCCGGCTGGACGACCTGGATGGCCGAGGTGTAGGCGCCCGGCATGAAGCGCTCGCCGTTGACCAGGAGGCCTTCCTGGTCGTCGTGCTGCACCTCGTAGTCGCCGTGGAAGACCGTGGTGCGGCGCGGGACGCGCAGGGCGACGTCGCAGCACTCGCAGCGCCAGCTGTAAGCGCGGTCGTTGAAGATCTCGGCCGGGTACGTGACCATCTGCTCGATCTCGTCCCCGAAGAACGCCCAGAAGGCCTCCTCGGCCCACTTCAAGGAACCGGCCTGGTTGTCCTTGATCTCCGGGTGCTCCTGGCGGACCTTCATCGGCCGCGGCAGGGCGTTGGAGGTGGCCTGCTGGATCTCGGTGGCGAGCTTGCTGGCCTTCTTCGGCTTGCCGCGCGAGAGCGGGGCCGCGGCGTCCTGCTTGGCGGTGACCACCGACTTGCCGGCCTTCTTGCCCTTCCCCTTGGCGGGGCGGGCGGGCGTGGCGGCGTCCTGCTTTGCCTCGACGGCCGAGCGGACTGCCTTGCGGATGGCCGCGGGCGAGGATTCGGCGGGCTTGTCGACGAGCTTGTTGGCCTCGGCGATCCACGACGCCACGCGCTTCTCGGTGACCTTGGTGCCGACGACGGTGACCTGCTTGGACTCGAGCAGCGCCTCGATGCGGGCCGTGAGCTTGTCGGCGTCGCAGTTGGCGAGGTCGACCAGGGATTCGATGCCGGTGCGCGCGAGGACCTCGGCGTACTGGGCGCCGACGCCCTTGACGGGCAGGAGGCTGGCCATCGAGCGCCAGGTGCGGATGAGGCCCTCGGCGATCTCCGTCTTGGCGGCGAGGCCCTTCGGCTCGGCGGCGAGGAGGGCGGCCGAGTCCTTGACGCCGGCCTTGGCGAGCTTCTTGGCGTAGACCGGGCCGACGCCCTCGAGGGCGAGGATGTCGAGGTGGCCGCCGTGCGCGGCGGCCTTCGGTGCGGCGTGCTTTGCGGGCGCCTTCGCCACGGCCTTCGTCGTCTTGGCGGGCTTGGTCGTCATTCGAGGCTCCTCCAGAAGGCCTTGTCCTGCGAAGTGAAGGCATCGAGGGCGAGCTGCATGCCGGTCCAGTAGTCGGTGTCGACGCGGCGGACCGAGCTGGGGTAGTCCTGCACGAACTTCGCCGTCGAGGTGCGGATCTCGTCCTCGTTCTCGGTGCGCTTCTTCAG
>JAXDQQ010000327.1:0-5195 GCA_034667805.1 Thermoplasmata archaeon
TCCTTGACCTGGAGGAAGTCGAGAGGGCTCGACACCTTGTCGTGGTCGTACAGGATGCCGCTCTGGCTCAGGCGCACCGTGTAGATGGATTCCTTGCTCAGCGCGATGCTGACGGCGTCGGCGGTGACGGCGCACAGCATCGTCGGGACGAGGATGGCGTAGTCGTTCACCAGTTCGGCCAGGATGATGATGGCCGTCAGCGTGGCGCGCGCCGTGGCGGCGTAGAACGCGGCCATGCCGACGAGGGCGTAGCTCACGACGTCGATGCCGAGGCTGGGGAACAGGGTGTCGATGAGCAGGCCCATGAGGCCGCCGTACGCGGCGCCGGCGAACAGCCCGGCGGAGAAGACGCCGCCGCCACCGCCCGAGCCGATGGTGATGGCGGTGGCGATGGGCTTGAGGATGGCGAGCACGAACAGCACGCCGAGCGTGAGGACAAGCGGGTTGCCCTGCAGGATCGCCGTCACGCTGGCGTAGCCGGTGCCGTACAGGTGGTACTGCCCGAAGGCCTCGAACATGAACAGGCCGAGGATGCCGACCGCAAGGCCGCCGAGGGCAGGCTTGACCCAGTCGACGACGGGCAGGCGCTCCCACCAGCGCTGGCTCGCGCCCATGGCGCGGATGAAGAAGACGCCGCCGACGCCGCACAGGAAGCCGAGGAGGACGAAGAGCAGCAGCTCCCACGGCGAGCCCATGGTGAAGCCAGGGACGTCGAACGTCGCGTCGCCACCGAAGAAGACCTGCGACAGGGTGACGGCGACGACGCTGGCGAGCACCAGCGGGATGAAGGCGTGCGTGCTGAACTCCGGCACGATGAGCTCGAGGGCCAGGAGCACGCCGCCGACGGGGGCGTTGAACGTCGCGGCGATGCCGGCGGCGAAGCCGCAGCCGACGAGGACCTTGACGTCGCGCAGAGCGAGGTTGAAGCGCCGCGCCACCGAGGAGCCGAGCGAGGCGCCGATGTAGGCGATGGGGCCCTCGCGCCCGGTGGACCCGCCCGTGCCGACCGTGATGGCCGAGATGATGGCGTGCCCCCACGAGCTGCGGGCGCGCAGGTGCCCGCCGCGGGCCTGCACGGCCGCCATGACCTCGGCGACGCCGCGCTGGCGCGACTCGGGCCAGCCTTTGCGGATGAAGCCGACCGCAAGGCCGCCGAGCGCGGGGACGAGCAGCACCGCCCAGCCCCACGGGCTGACGAAGAACTGGTTGGTCTCGCGAGCCGTCGCGTCGAACCGGCCCAAGAACGCCAGGCGCTCGATGAGGTTGATGATCCAGCGGAAGCCGACGGCGGCCAAGCCGACGACGGCGCCGGCGACCAGCGCCGCCCCGTTGACGACGAGGAAGCGCCGGGTGACCCGCACGGCGGGGACGATGGTCAGGAGGCGCTTAAGGGGAGCGACTTAGACTGGAGACGAGGGCGCGCGTTCGGTTCCCCAGACGACCTCCAACCGCCTTCCGCCCTCGGCGTCGGGGCGTCTTTGGGCGCCGCATGGCCAAGGACGTCCTAGGCAGGAAACGCGGCTGCGGCCAACGCTGGATCGAACGCCGGGTCCTCATGCGGAAGCTTGCGCCTCCGCTTGGGGGCCGGGGACCCTTCGTCCGGCATGGGGAACGCCGGCGGGAGCGCCAGCGGATCGGGGGCGGGGCCGCCTTCGCCCTCCAGGAGCTTGCGCTGTCCGGGCTTCGCCTCCAGGTCCTGGAAGACCAGCCCGCCGTCGGCGGCGTACCGCGCGAAGGTCGGGAACGGCACCAAGGGGGTGAGCCGGATGCAGTCGTGGAAGGAGCGGAAGGGCCGCAGCTTCTCCGGCACCTGCTCCGGGGGCAGGACCGCGTAGGGGGAATGCCAGCCCCGGAGCTTGCGCAGGGATTCGAGGAAACGCAGGATGTGGACGCGGCGCTCCAACTCCTCGCGGTGCACCTTGTGGGCGTGGCTCAGCCCGTGGCAGACGGCGCACAGCGTGACCAGGTTGTCCCAGCGGAACGAGAACGTGACCCCCTCCTTGCGCCCGGTCGCCCGCACGAAGGCGACGCAGTCCGTGAGGTGGGCCATCTCAAGGTCCTCCTTGTTCGCGCAGACGCGGCAGCGGTTCCGGTCGCGCTCCAGGATGTGCGGACGCCAGCGCTGCTGGAGCTTCTGGCGGTAGTCCTGGTACGGCTCGCGAGACATCCGACGGCGGACCATGTGCATCCCCTCCACCGACCCCCGGCTTGGCCTGATGAGGGTTGCGGCGGGGAGGGTGAAGCTAGGAAGAAAGGGGGAAGAAAGGGGGGAAGAAAGGGGAGGAGGCGATGTCGACGTCAACAAGCCGAGGTCGGGGTCGCGTTCGGCCACACGTAGCCGCCCGAGAGGTCGGTGCCGCCGGCGGTGCTGCGCGCGCGGAAGTCGACCTTCGACCCGGCGGGCACGTTGAAGCTCGCCGACCAGCCGTACGACTGCTTCGCCAGCGGGTGCCAGGCGCCGGCGCAGTTGACCCGCGCATCGACGCCCGCCAGCGTCCCGCCGGTGGCCGACACGCTGGCCTGCACCCACCAGTCGTTTCCCTTGACCCCGGTGACGGTGGCGTCGAAGCCTGGCGGCGGGGGGGGCGGGGGCGGCGGAGGGGCCGTCGGGCAGTCGACGATCTGCGCCTGCTGGCCGGAGGGCGGGATCCAGCGGTAGCAGGCGCTCAGGACCTTGGCGCCCGACGGCCCGAGGGCCTGGAACTGCACCGCCGAGCCCTGCACGGCGTGGCTCGAGCCGGCCCACATCTGGTTGCCCCACGATTGGGCTGCCAGGGACTTCCAGGCGCCGCCGTCGACGCGGGCCTGGACGCCGGCCAGGGCGCCCCCGAAGGAGTTGACCTGGACCTGCTGCCACCACTCGCTGCCGCCGACCTGGTAGAAGGCGGCGCCGAACGAGGAGCCGCCTTGCGGGTTCCAGGAACGGGAATCGCTCGTCCACCGCGTGAGGTCGTCGAAGTAGCCGCGGAAGACGACGGTGCCCGTCGGCGCGCTCATCGTGGCCGCCCAGTCGCACCACGGCTGCTGCTTCATCGGCACCCAGGGCCCGCCGTTGACCTGGGCCTCGACCGCGGCGATGTGCTTCGAGGCGTAGACGTTGGTCTGCACGTAGGAGGTCGTGCCCTTGTCGTTGGTGAAGATGATCTGGTCGAACGTGTTGACCGTGGCAGGGACGTTGCCGTCCTGCGGCCAGATGAAGCCGGTGTCCTCGCAAGCGGTGCCGCCCGCGGTGTCGACGGCGCGGAACTGCGTGAACGTCAGCGACCGGTCTGGGGCGTTGTCGTAGCGGTGGTAGTACGGCGTGCTGCCGTCCTGCGTCGGCACGGGCGTCATCGCGTTGAAGGTCCCGCCGTCGAACCGCACCTCCATGTGGTCGAGCGTGGGAGCGTTGGGCGCCTCGCTGTGCCAGTAGTAGCCGTACGCCTCCATGTGGTGCACATCGCCGTCGTAGGACCTGGGATAGCCGGCGCTGACGTAGGGATGGATCGGGCAGGCGACGGGTGTCAACGCGGGCCAGCGGAAGCATCCGCTCTGCACGCCGCTGTTCCAGTCGTCCGTGCTTCCCGCCGAGAACGTGATGAGCGTGCCGTCGGGGACGTGGGGGCCGCCTTGGTTGACCCAGGTGCTGGTCTTCTCCGTGCCACCCGGCTGGCGCGTCATCCCGTTGGCCGCGTACGTGCCATCCACGCTCCACGTCACGTAGGAAAGGGGCTGGTTGCCCGTGACCGTCGCCTGGATGAGGTCGGCATTGCCACCGGGCTTGAACGTGGCGGCGAAGACCTCGCTGCCGTCGCAGTTCTCGACGCCCGCCGGATGCGTGAACCAGCAGCTCACGATGACCGACTCCCTGTACGAGAGGCGGAACTTGACCTGGTGGCCGGGTTCGACGTGGTAGGAGAGCGTGTAGCGGCCGGGCGCGGCCCACGACGGATGGTCCATGGTGACCCAGCCGCCGTCCGTGTCGCGGACCTCTGGATTGCCGTAGAAGGCGTAGTGGCCGCCGAGCTGGACGTCCACCCACCACTCGTTGCCGCCGATGGAATCGAAGGTGACGCCTTCCTGGTCGTGGTTGGCCTGCACGGGCAGCGCAGACAGCAGGAACCCTAGCGCAGCCAGCAGGGCCGCCGGACGCCAACGGGAGGAGGGCCGAGCCTGGGGACTGCGCGCAACGACCATGCCAGGCCAGAACGGCGGGCGTTGGTTAACGGTGGGGGACCGGGTGGTCCAGGGTCAACCGTCGAGGGGCGCCGAATCCGGCGCGCGGCCGAAGCGGCGGACGCCGGCCTGCAGCCGCAGGTGGCGGGCCTCGGGGACCTCGCCGAGAGCGTGCACGGCCTCCTCGAGGCGCTTGCCCTTGACGCGCTGGCCGAAGCGGACGGTGGCCTGGCCGCCGCGGACGGTGGCCTCGGCGTTGACGCGGCCGCTCCACTCCAGCCGGCGGCCGCCGAGCAGGCTCTTGCGCTCCTGCGGGGCGCCGAAGAGCGGCTCCAAAGCGGCGCGGATGGCCTCCAGCACGGCCGGGCCCTTGGCCACGGCGAAGGTCAAGGCCGCGCCGTAGAGCACCATGGCGGGGAAATCCGTCACGGCGTTCAGGGGGCCTTCCCAGTCCAGTTCGAGGAGGTCCTCGACGACGTCCATGGGACTTCCGCGAAGTTGGACCCTTCAAAGCGGTTGTGGCAGCCGCCATCACGGGCCAGGGGCGCCTGCGACGAGCCTGTAGACGGCGCCGCCGTAGTCGACGACGTAGACCTCGCCTGCCTCGTCCTCGCCGAAGGACGTGATGCGCAGGGAGGAGTCGAGCGCGACGCGCATGTCCCAGCCGCCCCCGTCCGGGTCCAGGGTCCAGACCAGCCCCGTGCAGTAGTCGCCGAAGAGGTACGAGCCATCGAGCCAGGGCTGCGCGGCGCCGCGGTACACGTAGCCGCCCGTGACCGAGCACGGCGGGTCATGCCCGTAGACGGCGACCGGCGGGACGTAGCCCGCGGCGACGCCGTCGGTCCAGTAGCGTTCCCAGCCTTCCCACAGGCTCCAGCCATAGTTGGCGCCGCCCGCGAAGGCCGCCGGTTGTCGGTCGACCTCCTCGAACCGGTCCTGGCCGACGTCGCCGATCCACAGGTCGCCGGTGCCGCGGTCGAAGGAGAAGCGCCAGGGATTGCGCAATCCATAGGCCCAGATCTCATCCCGGCCGTCGACGC
>JAXDQQ010000328.1:0-10483 GCA_034667805.1 Thermoplasmata archaeon
CTTCGTGCAGAGCGAGCTCGTCTGGACGCCGACGACGGACACCGGCAGCGCCTTGGAGTTCGGGCTGGGCGCCGGCACCTGGCAGGAGTTGCAGGACGGCTTCGTTGACAACTACAACTACACGTGGGGCGAGTCGCCCCTCATGCTGCAGCTCCATGGCGCGGACCTGGAGGATTCGCGCATCGGCATCGACAACCGCAGCCTCCTCATCCAGATCCATCCGGCCTGGACCTACCCGGTCCCGGTCTGCTCGGATGTCCAGCCGAACTGCGGGGCAGGCGTGCACGCCCAGCAGCCCTACAGGACCTACACGCACGCCTTCTACGGCTACCGGCCCCCCGCCGACTGGCGCTTCGCAGCGGATGGCCCTCCGCCGCCCCCGCCGGCCTGAGCCTCCTGGGCGCAGCGAATGGTCGGCAACGCCTATTACAAGGCCGAAACCGTTCCTTCCCCGTGCGTGGTCCTGTCGTCGTCGTGGTCGGGATCCTGCTGTCCGGCTGCGCGGCGGACAGCCAGCAGGGCGCCGACGACCTGGCGCTGGAAGGCAGCGCGGGAGTCCTTGCGGGACTCGTCGTGGACGACGCCATCCGGCCCGTGGCCGGGGCCGCCATCAACGTCACCGGCCAGGGGGCGTCGCTGAACACGACCAGCGACGACCGCGGCCAGTTCAGGCTAGAAGGCCTGGCGCCGGGCGCCTACCTGGTGCGGGCAAGCAAGGAATTCTACTCCGGGCACGAGCAGGCAGTCATCGTCGAGACGGGCGTCGACGAGCCGGAGCTCGTCCGCTTCCAACTGGTGTTCGAGGCCTCCTCGGTGCCGTTCGCCACCGTGTACAAGTACGAAGGCTTCCACGAGTGCGGCCTCAACTTCATCCGCGTGTGCTCCAACATCAACATCGCCACCTGGATCGTCATCTGCGGCAGCACGGGCGGCGCCGTCTGCGTCGGCAACGTCACGGGCGACCGGTCGCTGTTCTTCCAGCGGATCGACGGCACCCCGAGCTTCATCCAGGCCGAGCTGTTCTGGGAGGCGACCCTCGATTCCGGACGGGCCCTGTCCTTGGTCATCGGCGGCGGGAACGAGTCGGAGCTCAACTCGGGTTTCGCCTCGGGCTACAACTACACGGAGGGGGAATCCCCCCTGATGCTCCGGATCACCAACCACGAAGGCGAGGCCTCCTGGTGCTACCAGAACGTCGACGACTGCGAGGTCCCGGAGACGCTGAACTACACCCGCATCGGCTCCGAACGCACCTTGTTGGGGCAGGTCGACGCCGGGCCCACGCAGGAGGTCGGCGGCTGCGGCACCATCAGCCCGTGCCAGCTCGGGGCCTCCGTGCAGCAGAAGTTCACCATGATCACGACCGTGTTCTACGGCTACGAGCCCCCCGACGACTGGCGGTTCACGGAAACCGGCGAGGCCCCGCCACCCCCGCCCCCCCGCTGAAAGCCGAGCATCGTCGGCAAGGCCTATTACAAGCCAGGGCAGGTTGGCCAGTTGTGCGCAGACTTCCCGTGCTCCTGCTGGCCTTCCTGTTGGCCGGGTGCGCTGGCAAGTCGGCCGGTGACCCCGCCACGGCCGATGGCGGGTCGACGGCGCCGGCCGGCCTGGGCTCCATGCTGGGACTCGTCGTCGACGACGCCGTCCGGCCGCTGCCGCAGGCCAACGTCACCGCCAACGGGCCCTCCGGAGTCCTGCAGGCCGTCACCGACCCGGAGGGCCGCTTCGGGTTCGACGGCCTGGCGGCCGGCGTCTACCTCGTCGAGGTCAGCAAGCCCTTCCACATCACCCATCAGCAGGCCGTCACCGTCGTCGAGGGCGTGGAGCCGGAAATCACGAAGTTCCTCCTCACGTTCGAGGCCAGCAGCGTCCCCTACGCGACCGTGTACAAGTACGACGGCTTCTACGAGTGCGGGATGTACACCGTCCGGCTCTGCGCCAACGTCAACATCGCGACGTGGATCGTCGTCTGCGCCAACACGGGCGTCTGCATCGGCAACGTGACGCAGGACCATTCGCTCATGTTCCAGTACGTCGAGCCGGGCGTGGATTTCCTGCAGACGGAGATGGCCTGGAACCCGACGTCGGCCACGGGAGAGGCCATGAGCCTGCTCATCGGCGGTGGCAGCGAGGCGGAACTGAAGGAAGGCGTGTCCCTGCCGGCCTACAACGGGACCCAAGGCGTGTCGCCGCTGATGCTGCGCATCTCCAACCACGAGAGCCCGGACAGCTGGTGCCACCAGCAGGAACAGTGCGAACGGACCGACGTCCTCAACGAGTCCGCCATCGGGATCACGCGGGCGCTCCTGGTCCAGGTCGACACCGGTCCCACGTTCCCCGTCGCCGACAGTTGTGGCGTCAGCCCCTACGACCCGCATCCTTGCGGCGCGGGGTTCTCGTTCCAGCAGCCCTTCACGCTGTTCACCATCGCCTTCTACGGGTACGAGCCCCCAGCGGATTGGCTGTTCTCGGTCACCGGCGAACTGCCCCCGCCGCCCGCCTGACCGCTAGGTGGCCAACGGGATGACGCAGCGGTACGCCGTGCCGAACGGCACGTCGACGGTGCCGTCGCGCCCGTCCTCCCACAGCGCCACCGGCCCTCGCGAGCCGAACGCGATGCCGTAGTAGTCGCCGATGGGCTGCAGGCCGTCCTGCTCACGCGCCGGCACCGTCGCGACGGAGCTCATGCGGGCCTCCTGGAACGTGGAGCCATCGCGTGAGACGGCGACGTAGGCCTCGTACTCGCCGCCGCCGGTGTCGTTGCGCGTGTCCATGTAAGAGACCGCGACCAGGCCAGTGGGGCTGACGGCCACGGCGGGCAGGACCTGGTGGCCGGGCGACGCGTCCTGGTTGACGCGCACGCGCTCCGACCACGTGGCGGCGCCATCGTCGCTGTGGATCAGGAAGACGTCGAAGCCGTGCCCCTCGGCCTGCTCCGTCCAAGCGACGTAGACGCGCTGGCCGACGCCGCCGGGGGCTGGCCCGACGGCCACGTGCGGAACCGAGATGGCGATGAGCGCCCCGGCGCCGCCGAACGAGCCGGCGACCTCCTGCACACGCCGGGCCGCGCCGAAGTCCAGGGTGCCGGCGGGCGCGTCCATCTGCTGGAAGGCGTTGCCGGCCTGGTCCCACCACAGCACGTGCGCCATGCCGTCGGCGGTGGTGAACGGCGACGTGCCTCCCTGGAACCCCTCGGATTCGGTCGCGCTGGCCGCAAGGCCGCCCACCAGTTGCTTCGGCGGAAGCCACGTCCGGCCCCCATCGGTGGAGAGGGCGACGACCGGCACAGACAAGGAGCCGGCGTCGGGGCGGTTGGTGCGCCACATCCATCCGACGTAGACGTCCCCGGTGGCGGGGTCGACGCCGACCTCCGGCTTGTCGTTGTAGAAAACCTGGTAAGGGCCAGGCAGGGGGCTCAGGCGCGGGTCGCCGTAGCCGCCGCTCGAGATGATGGAGACCTGGTCTGGCACGAGAGCGTCGCCGGGGAACCGGGCGGCGTAGACGTCGATCCAGGCGCCGCCGCGGATGGCGAGCCCGACGAGGAGCATGGTGCCGTCTGGCAGGAACCGGATGATGGGGTCGCCGGCGACGGCGGTCCCGGCGAACGGGCTGGTGGCGATGCCGGGGTCGCCCGGCCAGCCCGAGAGGTCGGCGGTCGTCCATGTGGCTCCGGCGTCGGAGCTGCGGGCCACGCCGGTCCAGAGGGCCGGGTCGCGTGGCGGCACCGCTCGCGTCGACGGGATGGACACCATCATCGCCGCCGCGAGGCGGTCGCGGTCGGCCGGGTCGGCCGCCACGTCGATCTCGCGCGCGCGGACGCGGCTGCCGAAGACCGGGCCGTCGCACCCCGCCAGCGCGGCGCCATCCAGCAGCTGGGCTTCGCCGCCCGGTCCAGCGTCCGGGGCGCCACCGAGGCAGCCGGCCCAAGCCGTCGAGACCAGGAGAAGCGCGGCCCAGACCGTCCATCGCGCCGGGAGCATCGCGAAGAGATGCCGGCCGTGGTTCAAGTAAGGCCGCCCGTCAGCGCACGGTCGCGCCGACCGGCTTCTTGTCCTTCTTGGCGTCGCGGCCGGCCTTGCCGGCCTTGGCGCGGCCGCGGATGGACTCGATGCGGCCCGGCTCGCGGATGGCGAGGTCGCCCATGATGGAGCCGATGAGCTTCGCCTCGGCGTGGCGCAGGTGGTCCAGGAACGCGCTGCTCGACAGGCCGAGGTGCTGCGCCAGGTCGGAGGCGGAGCGCACGCGCGGCCACTGGTAGTAGCCTTCCTGGTGCGCCAGGACGAGGGCCTCGATCTGCTTGTCCGTGAGGCCCGCGGTGGGGCCGGCGCCGGCCTGCGGCTCCTCGACGTCGGGGTCGTGCGCCTCCCGGATGGAGAGCACGTCGACCTCGCCCTTCTCGCCGAGGACCTTCAATAGGTCCTGCAGGTCGGGGGAGCCGCCGGTGATCTGGTAGTGCTCGACGCCCTGCGAGAAGCGGATGGCGCCCAGGGCGACGGGGGTGTGCTGGAGGATGTGCACGTAGATGGAGTGCGGGCTGGCGTAGGCGACGTGGAAGCGCGCGCCGCGCGGGCCCTCGGAGAGTTGCTGGACCTTCTTGATGCGCGGGTCCTTCTTCCATTCGGCGTGCGCCTTGGCCACGGTGGCGGCGTCGGGCGCGTGCACGGTGACGTTCATGTGCACCTCGTCGGCGACCATGTAGACGGCCGACGCCACCAGCATGATGCTAGGGTGCCGCTCGGTCGTCTCCTGCAGCCAGCAGCCGTCGTGGCGGTACCGGAAGCGGACCTCCTTGAGCACGGAATCGGGCTACGATTGGTGGGATATGCCCTTTGTGGCCCTGTGGAATCCAGCGACGGCAACCCTTATCGGAACCCTTCCGGCTCCTTCCGGCGATGGACTGGCGGCCGGGCGCGAAGTTCGCGGCGAAGTGCATCGCTTTGGCCTTCGCGGCCCTCGTGGCGTTGTTCATCCCGTTCGAGAACATGCCCTTCGACACGCGGGGCATGGTCCACGACGCCTTCGTCCTCGTCGTCGTGGGCGCGGCGTCGGCGCTCGTCGTCCTTGGTTGGCGCCGCCGGCTCGACCCGCTTGGAGAGGCGATGGCTCTCTTCGGGCTCTTCGCCCTCGTCTGGCTGGGTTACACCGATTACGCCCCGACGGCGTGGGAGGTCCTTCCCGCGTTCCTGCTCCCGTGGCTCCTGCTCGTCGTCGAGTTGCCCCAGCGCCACCGCATCGTCCTCCTCTTCGCGCAATGGCTCGCCAGCGCCATGCTGCTCGAGGTCTGGGCCGGCGAGGCCGCCACCACCGTCCTCTTCGGCCTCGCCCTCGCGCATGCGGCCGCCGTCTGGGCCACGCTGCCCGACGGCCCGCTCCGCCGGGCGCCCGTCGCGGTCGGAGCCCTCATCGTGGCGACGACGCTGGGTGTCGCGCTCTGGTTCACTGTGCAGGAGCCGACGATGCGCCGCTTCGCGTTCCTGGCGGCATGCGTCGCCATCCTCGCCGGGTTCGCGTTCCTCGTGCGCAGCGGACGGCTACGCGCCCTGCGGATGCCGACGCTGGTCCGCGCCGCCTAGGCGGGGGCTTTCAGCCGGCGCACGGCCTCGAGCGGCGCGCGTCGCCGCAGGAGGCGCAAGGCTAGCAGCACGAACCAGGTGACGATGAACGCGACGAGCGTGCGTTGCGCCAGGCCGCGCATGCCGAAGTGCGCGAGGGTCATCGCCAGGTACGTCGCCCATGAGAGCGTGACGAGGAGGCCCAGGATCAGCGAGACGCTGGCGAACGGTCCAAGGCTGGGGCTGGAGCGGAAGGCTGGGGCGAGGACGACCATGGAGGCGCCGAGGAGCACGAAGGCCGTCAGGGCGGCCCGGTCATGGATCTCGCCGGTGAGGGTGAGGGGGAAGGTCTCGTCCGCGGGGAAGGCGGCGAGGAGGATGGCAGCGATGCCCGCCAAGCCAAGCATCCAGAGGCCCGCCTTCTTCGAGGGGCAGTCGGACAGCTGCGGCCGCAGGGCCCAGACCAGCATGGCGCCGCCGACGATGAAGGTGTAGACCGCCAAGGCCCAGAGCAGGCCGAACCGGCTGTTGGCGAACTGGCTCATGTGGATCGGCTCGTGGCCGATGTTCGCGATGTGCAGCATGAGGAGCGCGACGACGAAGGCGCCCGTCGCGGCGAGGCTCAGGGACGCAAGGAACCCCCGGCGCCTCCGAAGGACCTGGAGCTCGGGGGAGATGGCCACGAGTCCGTTCTTCGCGGGGCCGGCTACTAATGGGGCGCGCCAACGTCGTCCCTCCAGGAGGCAGGGGTCCCGGACCTGTCACGCCGGCGCTGGCCTCAAGCGGTCCGTAGGGATTCTTGGCCTGCGGAAACCGGCCGCCTATTCCCACTCGACCGTTGCGGGAGGCTTGTCGGTGATGTCATAGACGACCCGGTTGACCTTGTCCTTGAGCTGCGGGTGGTTGGTGATGCCGCGCGCGATCTTGCCCAGGACGTCGAACGGGACGGGGACGGCGGTGGCCGTCATGGCGTCGAAGGAGTGGACGGCGCGCACCGCGACGGTCTCGCCGTAGGCACGGATGTCGCCCTGTACGCCGACGGTCGGGGTGTTGGAAAGGACGGCGAAGTACTGCCAGGGGCGCTCCATCTTGCCGGCCTTGACGGCGACGTCGACCTCGTGCTCGACGACGGCGCAGGCCTCGCGGGCGATCTGCACGCGCTCGCGCGTGAGCAGGCCGATGACGCGCACGGCGAGGCCCGGGCCGGGGAACGGCTGGCGCTCGGCCACCTCGACCTTGAGGAAGCGGGCGACGGCGCGCACCTCGTCCTTGTAGAGGTGGTAAAGGGGCTCGCACAGCTCGAGCTCCATGTCCTTGGGGAGGCCGCCGACGTTGTGGTGCGACTTGATGGTGTCGCGGTTGCCGCCGCCGGACTCGATCCAGTCGGGCGCGATGGTGCCCTGCACGAGGACCTTGGCGCCGGTCTTCTTCGACTCGCGCTCGAAGATGCGGATGAACTTCTCGCCGATGATCTTGCGCTTCCTCTCCGGGTCCGACACGCCCGCCAAGGCAGCGAAGTACTCCTCGCCGGCGTGGACGACCGTGAGGTTGAGGCCCATGCGCTTGTACATGGCCTCCACGTCCTCCGACTCGCCCTTGCGCATGAAGCCGGTGTCGACGTAGACGGCGTGCAGCTGCTTGCCGATGGCGGTGTGCACGATGGCCGCCGCGATGGTGGAATCGACGCCGCCCGAGACCGCGATGACGGCGGTGCGGGTGCCGACCTGCTTGCGGACCGCCGCGACCTGCTCCTCGACGAAGGCCGCCGGGTCGAACACCATCGACTCGCTCATTGCTGCGGCCACAGGAGGTTTCCAGATAAGGGTTGGGTGGCCGGACGACCCTGGACCGGCCCGTTTCCTTCGGTCGCATTCGAAGGGCACCCTGACCGGTTTATGCTCGCCGCCAGGGTCGTCGCGGCGTGACGTTCGACGCGCAGGACAACCTGTTCCTGCTTCCGGGCCCCGTGAAGATGCACCCGCGGGTCCTCGCCGCCATGGCCCGCCCGGCCGCGGCGCACCGCGGGCCGGAATTCTCGGACACGGTCAAGCGGCTCGAGGGCGGGCTGAAGCAGGTCATCGGCGCGCCGCACGTGGCCCTGATGACCGGCTCGGGGACGGCAGGCATGGAGGCCGCCATCTCGAACCTCGTCCACTGGGGCGACCGCGCCATCGGCCTCGACAACGGCAACTTCGGCGGACGCATGGCCAAGCTCGCCAAGCGCTATGCCCTCGACAAGGCCGTCACCGTCACCAGCCCGTGGGGCAACGGCGTCGACCTCGAGGCGCTCAAGGCGGAGCTGGAGAAGGGCGGCACCACTGCGGTCTGCTTCACGCTCAACGAGACCAGCACCGGCGTCATGAACCAAGGGAAGGACATCGCGGCTCTTTGCCGCAAGCACGACGCGCTGTGCATCGCCGACACCATCACTGCCACGGGCGCCGTCCCCGTCCCGATGGCCGAGTGGGGCCTCGACGTCAGCATCGTCGGCTCGCAGAAGTGCCTCGGCGGTCCGAGCGGCCTGGTGTTCGTGGGCGTCTCCGAGCGGGCCTACGAGCGCCTGGACAGCCCGAGCCTCTACCTCGACGTCAAGAAGCACGTGGAGAAGCAGGAGAAGGAGCAGCAGACGCCGTTCACGCCCGCCGTCCCTCTGTTCGCGGCGTGCCTCGAAGGATTGGAGATGCTGCAGGCGGAAGGATTGGAGAACCGCTTCAAGCGCACGAAGCAGCTGGCCAACGGCTGCCGTGCCGCCGCCGAGGCCGCTGGACTGGAGCTGGCTGCCGACAAGGCCGTGCGCAGCGATACGGTCACCGCGATGCGCTACCCGGCGGGGATCGAGGACAAGCAGATCCGCGGCGTGCTGAAGGACCGCTTCAACGTCATCGTCGGTGGCGGGCAGGAAGCTTGGAAGGGCAAGGTGTTCCGCATCGGCCACATGGGCACCGTCGGCTGGGCCGAGCTGGCCGCCGGATGGGCCGCCATCGAGGCCTGCTTCAAGCTCGCCGGCAAGCCACTGCCCAAGGGCGCGGCCGTGGGCGCCATGATGGACTTCGCGTAGCTGTTGCGGGTCGAGATGGACTGCCGTTCAGGTCCCCGAACGAAGTTGAACCGCCTTCCGGCTTCGGCGTCGTGGGCGTCGTGCTACGACATGCCCTTCATCGAATTGGGCCATGGCGGGGCGGCGCGCCGATTTCGCAACATGTTGAGCTAGAGTTGGTCGGAGTCGCCGTCGGAAGACATTGAAGGCCGTGAGGCAGACGGCGCCGGTCGCTGCAAGGTCGACCACGCTTGGCAGGCCGGTGAATCCAGTCTAGCGTCCGCCCGACCCAGCCCCCCCAAAGGACCAACACCCTCCGCCCCAGTCGGGTCCCGTTGCCCGTCGTCCACGGCCTTGCCACCAGCCTCCCCGGGCACCGCTTGCCCCAGGAAGAGCTGCGCAAGGTCGCCGATGCGGTGCTCCCCGAATCGCCCAACAAACAGGGCATCCTCGACGTCTTCCGCAACGCACGCATCGACAGCCGCAGCCTGGCCATGCCGGTCGAGTGGTACCTCGAGCCGCACGGCTTCGCCGAGCGCAACGAGGCCTACACCACCGTGGGACTCGACCTGGTCGAACGGGCGACGAAGCAGGCCCTTGCCAAGGCCGGGCTTGCCCCCGGCGACGTCGATGCGGTCGTGATGGTCTCGACGACGGGCATCGCGACGCCGAGCCTCGAGGCGCGGCTGTCCAACCGGCTCGGGTTCCGTCCCGGCATCGCGCGCGTCCCCCTCTTCGGCCTCGGCTGCGCCGGCGGCGTGGCCGGCCTGGCGCGCGCCGCCGACCTCGCGAAGGCCGACCCGAAGTCCCACGTCCTGCTGATCGCCATGGAGCTCTGCTCGCTGTCCTTCGACATCACCACCGCGCTCGGCGCCGGAGGCAAGGTCGTCGACAAGAAGAGCCTCGTCGCGGCCAGCCTCTTCGCCGACGGCTGCGCGGCCGCCATCGTGTCGGGCGATGCCACCGGCGCCAAGGGGCTCCGCTGGGTCGCCGGCGCCTCCCACCTGTTCCCGCAGACGGAGCGCGTCATGGGCTGGGACGTCGCCGACGACCACCTCGAGGTCGTGCTGTCGCCCGGCATCCCCGACCTGGTGCGCGGCGAGCTGGCAAACATCCTGCGGCCGTTCCTCGCCAAGCACAACGACGGCCGTGACCCGGCGCACTGGGCCATGCACCCTGGCGGCGCGCGCGTCGTCGATGCGTTCCGCGAAGCGCTAGACTTGCGCGGCGACGAGCTGCGCTGGACGGAGGCGGTGCTGCGCGAGAACGGCAACATGAGCAGCCCGACGGCGCTCTTCGTGCTGCAGAAGGCGCTGGCGGACGCGAAGGGCGGCGAACGCATCCTCGCCTCGGCCCTGGGGCCCGGCTTCTGCGGCGAGTTCGCGCTGCTGGAGGCGTGATCGACGATGCATCCGGGGTTCTGGTGGCTCCTCATGGCGCTCGGAGCGCAGCGCCTGGCCGAGATGGCGACCGCCCGCCGCAACGTCCGTCACCTCTTGGCCTCTGGCGCCCGCCTCGTGTCGGACGACGGCTACGGGCTCCTGGTCACGACGCATTCGCTGTTCTTCCTCGTGGCGGCTGTTGAGGCGCTGCTTGCGCCATGGGCCCGCATCGGCCCGTGGACCTTGCCCGGCCTGGGCCTGCTCATCGCCGGCGAACTGCTGCGCGGATGGGCGATGCTGGCGCTCGGCGGCCGCTGGACGACCCGCATCGTCATCCTGCCGAAGGCGCCCCTCGTGGCCGGCGGCCCGTACCGTTGGGTGCGCCACCCCATCTACGTCGGCGTGACGATGATGATCGTGGGGTTCCCGCTCGCCTTCGGCCTGTGGGGCACGCTCGGCGTGGCGGGCGCGCTGAACCTCGTCGCCCTGGCGCGGCGCATCCGGCGCGAGGA